>CAYITW010000027.1:0-9988 GCA_964366395.1 uncultured Candidatus Saccharibacteria bacterium | reverse complement strand
CTAGGACTCACGCTTATGCTTTTTGTTGCCCTAGAAGTTTCTGCACAATCCGGTGGTACAGTCCCAGTAAAACCAGACCCTTCTGGGGGTAGTGCGATTCCAGCTGAATCGCTCGGAGCGACGTCTACCCCTTCGGCACAGCCGACAAGTGGAGAAACAAAGGTAGCCACCAGCTCAGCACCAGTCACCACTCCTGCTTCAGGGGGAACCGCCAAACCCACGGGTGCCACAAGTAATCCTGTGAGTCCTAAACCAACACCTACGACAGAGCCAGTGGTAGTATTGCCAATAAGCGAGGACACAGTGGAGTCTCTAGCGGAAGAACCAACTTCTAGCAACGCCATACTTTTCACAGTACTTGGAGCCTTAGTTTTGGGAGGTTTAGGATTTTTTGGTTTGAAAATGAAGAAAAGTAAGGAGGAAGACCCATGTAGTGGAGTGAAAAAAGAACGTGATGCAAAAAAAGTGGAACTTGATGCAGTTTCAGGAGGAATATCAATTCAAGAGTTACTTTTAGAAAAACTTAAGAAAGAAATTGAGGATAAACCAAAAGAGCATTTGAAAAAAGAAGCAAAAGCAGTAGCACTCGAAACAATAAACAGTGAAAAAGTAAACAAAACTATTGAGGTGACTGAAAAAGGGAAGGAAGTATATGACACTCTGACGGAGAAATATGAAAAAGCAAAAGAATTACTTGAAATTTTGAAAAATAAAAGAGAAAAACTTTCACAAGAACTTCAAACTTTAGATTTATCCTGCAAAGAATGTATGCAGAAAGTTGCTGGGGCAGTTTCTTCACTTAAAAAAGGCATAGGAGCTGAAATTTTTGGTTTAGAGAATCTTATTTTTGTTAAGGCTACAGTACAAGATGTGGATATTTTTATTTCGCTTGAAAAAAAAGTATCACAAACAAAAATGTATTCTGCGATTTTGGATAAAAACGAAGCAATAAAGGAAATTGAAAATAATGAAGTGTTTCTAATAAAAAAAGGTCTTGAAGTTGTGGGTAGCACTGAATACAAAGTGAAAAGCCCAACAGAAGCTTATCTAGGAGGACTTGTTATTGACCCTAAGTTTCAAAATCAAGGCATTGCTCGAAAGGCTGTAGAGTTTAGAATGAATAAGCTCAAAGATTTTAAGAGGATTTGGCTAGTGACACATCCACAGAATAGTAAAATAATAAAACTATATCAATCCCTTGGTTTTACTATTGAATCACGAAAGGAGAATTATTTTGGAGACGGTGAGCCTAGATTAGTACTGGGGTTAATAAGAAATTAGAACAAGTGCTATAATTATTATATGAGTTTTGAAGACCCCACTCAAACCGAACATATCCCTGTTTCAGAAGTTGAAGTTGAAGGTCCTTTTGCGAGTTTTGTGCCAGCAGATTTTATCGCTGACCCGCTGGGATATTTTGAGAGGCGTGGCCAGAATATTAAGTCTGGGGAGATACAGCACGACGCTGGAGGAGTTGTAAAAGAAGACCCTACTGCCACAAAAGATTTGCCTGTTTGGCAAAACCAGAGAGGAGAGCAACTATATACAGTTGGTAAAAAAGTAAATACCACCAAGTCTCAAGTCGGAAAATCAGGCGATCCTTTTTATGAATATTCCATAATGCAAATTGCGGAAGAGTTTGGCTTGCCAGCTCCTAGACCGGTTGCAAAGGTTAAACATGACGATGAGCATCTTATTGTGATGACGAAAATAGAAGGTGTTCGTTGGACTGACGAGGGAATGAAAGCAATTGAGGAGTCTGACCTAACAGACGAAGATAAGCGAAACTTACTTTCACAAGCACAAACAATAATGGCTGAGTTGGAGCAAAGGTATAAAGAAATAGGTTTATATCGAAGTTGGAAGTTGAAAGATATGATTTTCGATGTCGATATTCCGAATAGGGCGGTGCTTGGTGTAACTCCAACTGATTGGGAAAGAACAAAAATAGATATAGATAAACTGGCAAAAGCACGACAAGAATTAGCGGTGAGTCAGTCCAGTTCTGGGAGGGGATAACTTTATTCACTATAAGTCAAATTGATTGTATAATTAATACATTAGTAATAATTATAAATAATTATGGATATTTCGATTTTGACATTGAAAATATTATCAATATATTTGATAGTCAGTGGGCTTTTCCTTATTTTCAAAGGTAAGAGCATACCGCTACTACTCAAGGACTTTTTTGGTCATCCAGCCACAGTGTATCTAACAGGAATAATCCTAATATTCCTCTCATCAATGTATTTAATTTCATACAATGTCTGGGATGGAACATGGAAGACTATTGTCACAGTGTTTGCTTGGATTGTCCTCCTAAAAGGTATTGCTTACATTTTCTTCCCTAAGGCCCTCAATGAAATAGCAATCAGGAAATCCAGAAATCTTTTCGGTGTTTATGGTTTTATCTCCGCAGTGGTTGGTGTTTATCTCTTTTTCCTGCAATAGTTTAAGAATTTCAAAAAAGCGACTCCTGAAACAGGAGTCGCTTTTTTGTTATACAAGGTTTCTAAACTCTGCTAAAACCACTTCCAAATAACAATGTCTTATTTGCATAGTGAACTACAGTTCACTTATAATATATGGATGCTTAAATCAAAGACAATTTTTCATATGGATGGCGATGCTTTTTTTGTTGCTTGTGAGATTGCCAAAAACCCGAAACTAAAAGGACTTCCTGTTGTGACGGGTGAAGAACGAGGAATCGTATCAGCGCTTTCATATGAAGCCAAGGCGCTAGGTATTATTCGGGGGATGCCGATATTTACACTCAAGAAAAAGTTTCCACAGGTTTTAGTTTTACCTGGGGACTATCAGTTTTACGCAAAGTTGTCTAAAGCCATGTTTGATATTGTTCGTCGGTACGCAGATGATATAGAAGAGTACAGTATTGATGAATGTTTTGCAGACCTGACAGGACTCGACAAGCCACTATACATGACTTATAGGGAAATTGCGGAGAGAATTAAAAAAGAAGTCAACGAAGAGCTCGGACTTTCTATTTCTATCGGTCTTGCCCCAACAAAAGTTTTAGCAAAAGTTGCATCCAAATGGCAAAAACCAAACGGATTGACTATTATTTTGAAAAACACAGCTCAAGATTTTCTTTTTAAAACCCCGATTGAGAAAATTTGGGGCATAGGACCGAGAACAGCCGAGTTTTTGAAAAATAAAGGCATAAAAACTGCTGGAAATTTTTCGAAGAAAGACATTTCTTGGGTAAGGGACAATCTTTCTAAACCGTACGAAACTATTTGGCTAGAGCTCAACTCCATTGCTGTTATGGAAATAGATTCGAAACCGAAAACAGAATATTCATCCGTTCAAAAAACAAGAACATTTCATCCAGCTACAAACGACAAAAATTTTCTTCTGTCTCAACTTTCTAAACACACAGAAGATGCCTGTAGAAAAGTAAGGTATTACTCCCTTGTTCCTAAAAAAGCTTTCTTTTTTCTTAAAACTTCTGATTTTAAATATCATGGGGTTGAAATAAAACTTTCTGTACCAACTAACGCTCCTGAGATTTTAATATCGATAGCCCGAGATAATTTTAATAAGATTCACAAAAAAGGGGTTTTATACCGTACCGCAGGAGTTGTTTTACAAGAACTTACTCCTGATGCCGTTTCACAAGGTGACCTGTTTGGCGGGACAGAAAAAGCTCGAAAGTTTGAGTTGATACACAAACAAATTGATTTGCTTGAGGATAAATTTGGTAAAGACTCTGTGTACCTAGCTTCAACCCACAAAGCCCGAGAGCATAAAACTATTGGCACTGACGCAGTCGACCTCGACAGAGACCTTTTGTTTCTATAGACACCCAAAGGATAAGTTTCTGGTATGAAGTTTCTAGACGGGTTACAATATATAGATGAATAAAAAAATTTTGGCTACGGCTCTCCTGTGCGCGTTGGTGGTGTTTTATTTTAGTGGGGTGGGATTCGGTTTTGATTTACTATGGCAAGTCATATCTGCTGTCGCCACATTTGCTCTTTTGTATTGGGCGGGTAAAGATGGTTGGCAAAGGTTTTATTTAGTTGCACTAACCTCACTTTCAAGTGGAGCTTCACTTGGTTGCGCTTTCCTGAGTCCAAGTGAGGGGACCGGCCCCTTTGTAACGACCTTTTTGTTGAGTCCAATCGTGATACTTCTTATTTCTGCACTTATTGGAGTTTTGACTCTTTTGTGGGACCAGCACAACAAATCAAAAGATCGCTTCGCAACTATCCTACTTTCGGTTTTTATCTTTAATTGGGTTGTTCTTGCTTTCAATGTTGAATTTTTTGATGATTGGAAATTGGAAAATTATTTGACCGTGCCCTTTGTTGTGATTATATATATTACTCATAAATGGTTTCGACTTTCCAACGTTTCTTACGGACTTATTTTTGCTTACATGATGCTTCATATTTATGGTTCACACTACACATACTCGGAAGTGCCATTTGGTTTTTGGATGCAGGATGTTTTTGATATGGCTCGCAATCACTATGACCGGATAGTACACTTTTCTTTCGGTTTTCTTTTGGCTTACCCACTTCGAGAGATGACACTGCGTATTAGTGATGCTAAGGGTTTCTGGGGATTTTGGTTTCCAGTTGAGTTTGTGCTAGCGTTTTCCGCTGTCTATGAGCTAATAGAATGGCTAATAGCTGTTCTTTTTGGAGGGGATTTGGGTGTTGCTTATCTAGGTACACAAGGTGATGTTTGGGATGCACAAAAGGATATGTTTCTTGCTGGCTTGGGTTCACTTATCGCCATGCTCGTCGTTTTAATTATCATAAGACATTATCGCAAGGCTGATTTTTGGAGAGAATTTAGAGATAGTTTGAGAGTCAAACATAATGAAGCTTTGGGAGAGGAGGCTTTAAGGCAGTTCGAAAAGTAGTTTAAGTTTTTGTTACTATACTTACATGAATATATTTTTTGACCTTTCTTTGATTTTAGTTCTCGCCACGATTGTTGCTTTGATAATGCGAATTTTAAAGCAACCTTTAATTGTTGGGCATATTGTTACAGGGTTTATTGTGGGTCAGTTTGCATTGGGTCTTTTTCAGAACATTGAAACTTTAGAGCTTTTTAGCAAGCTTGGTATTTCTTTTCTTCTATTTAGCGTGGGTCTTACTCTCAATCCTAAGGCCTTTCGGGATTATGGATGGGTTTCACTTGTTACAGGATTTGGTCAGGTCATAATAACTGGTGGTGTTGGAGTTATAATTTGCATGTTTTTGGGATTTGATTGGATTACTTCACTTTATGTTGGGATTGCTCTCTCTTTTTCAAGTACAGTTATAGTTCTAAAACTTCTGGCTGATAAAGGAGATTTGGATAAGCTTTACGTAAAGCTTTCTATAGGCTCACTTTTACTTCAAGATTTAATTGCGATTGTTTTGCTTTTCATTATTCCATTTGTAACAGGTTCTCAAGGAAGTGGTTTAGACTTGGCACGCATGCTAGCGTTAGGGATTATTGCAGGTCTTGGTATTTTTCTTTTTGCTCACTATGTTATTGGTAGACTGCATTCGTACCTTACTCGCTCCCAAGAGCTTTTGTTTTTATTTGCTACGGCTTGGGGCATAGGCGTGTCAGCACTGTTTACTAGTCTCGGGTTTTCACTCGAGGGTGGGGCACTCATCGCTGGTGTTGCACTCGCTACACTTCCTAGTCGCCATGAGATGGCGGCTAGACTGGCACCACTTCGTGATTTTTTCATTGTAGCTTTTTTTATTTTGCTTGGGACAAGAATGGTTGTGAGTGATTTTAGTTTGATACTTGTTCCAGCGATTATTCTTTCTTTGTTTGTGATGATAGGTAATCCACTACTGCAACTTATTTTTATGGGAGCCCTAGGATATAGAAAAAAAACTAGTTTTCAAACTGGCATGATGGCGGCGCAGATAAGCGAGTTTTCTCTTATTTTAGTTGCACTCGGTGTTTCGCTTGAGCAAGTTCTTCCTGAAGTTCTCTCTACAGTGACTCTTGTTGGTATTATAACTATTTTTATCTCTAGTTATCTTATTTCGTATTCAGATACCTTGTATCGTTATTTTGCTCCCTATCTTCATGTATTTGAGCGAAAACGCACTAAAGAAGAATCTCCAAACATAATCACTTACCCAGTTATTCTTATTGGCAGTAGTCGTATTGGTTTTGATTTCATTAAAATTTTTAAGCAGGAAAAAAGAAATTTTATTGTTATTGACCATGACCCCGAGGTTATTGAGAGTCTTGTACTAGCTGACGTTCCGCATGAATACGGAGATGCAAACGACCCTGATTTTCTAGAAGAGTTAAAAGTTCCTCAAGCTGAACTAGTAGTTTCTACCGTTCCCGATCTTGAAACCAATCTAGTTCTACTCTCCTGTGCGAAGCGGGGAGGCAAGGGGCCTGTTGTTATGGTGGTGGCGCACAGGATTAATAATGCTCTTGAGTTATATGAGGCTGGTGCAGATTATGTCATCTTACCTCATTTTCTGGGCGGGACATATGCAGCATCTCTTGTTCATAGATTTGCTAGAGAAGCCGTTGACCTTAAAGATATCCGTGAAAAACACATTGAACATTTGCAAGACAGAGCTTCTCATGGGCATGAGCACCCACAAATAGAGCGCCTACGTTGACCTCTGACTACTTCAGGTTTAAATGACATCCTTGACTAATATTAGTTTTTGGGTGTAAAATTGTAATTGGAGGCAAGAGAGATGAAAGAAGGTAATTTTGTCTATGACGTCGTTTTGGCTGATCTCAAAAGAAGGGAAGCAGAGATTCTAGCGTCCATTCCAGATTCCTGCAAGAGGAGCCAAGACACGGCTGGATCAATGAGCGTGGAGGACAGGGCGGCGATGGTCACAAACGAGGTGTGCTCAGGAGGGCTCGCCAAAAAGATTAACCGTGACCTGTTCCAAATTCGTCAAGCACTTACCCGTTTGGAGGCTGGCAAGTACGGGGTTTGTTTGTGTGGTGACGACATCTCTGAAAAGAGACTCAAAGCCATACCATGGGCGGTGGACTGCATTGATTGTGCAGAAGCCGCGAGTGACCGAAAGGCCATACGCACTGCCGGTCGCCCGATTTCTTCTCGGAGAGCTGTCAACACTAGCTACAACTAGCGTCACCGTAGCTTATCAGCTACACACTGTTCTTGAGATTCAAGAGAGCTCGCAACCGTCGTTTGTCGCCGTGTTGTCGGGCTTTTTTCTTTGTTTATAAATGCTATAATTAATAAATGAAAAGTAGAGACATAATCGTACTGTTTTTGGTTGCATTTCTTATATTCGTTTCCTTTAAAGCAACACCAAAAGAAGAGAGCCCTATTTTTTGTACAGCTGATGCAAAAATATGTCCAGACGGAACAGGAGTGGGCAGAGTGGGTCCAAACTGTGAGTTTGCAGAGTGTCCTGTTGTAAAAGAAGATACTAAAACGGGTCTAAACCAAACTATTTTAAATAGGGGTTTATACATCACACCACTTTTTATTGAAAGTGATAGTAGGTGTCCAGAGGACGTACAATGTATTTGGGCGGGAGAAGTGAGACTCTCAGTTAGACTTACAAGTGGAATGAATTCAGAGGAAGTCACCTTTACCGAAGGTAGTACCAATGTTTTTTTAAGTAAAAAAATAAAGCTCATAAGTGTTTCTCCTCCAGCAAATTCTAAAAAAGTTATCAGGTTACAAGACTATATTTTTGAGTTTTCTGTAATATAAATTAATATATGTACAATTTATGAAAGGATTTATAGAATTTGTTCGTGAGCAAGGTGTTATGGGTTTGGCGGTAGGTTTTATTTTAGGTGGGGCAGTGTCAAAAGTTGTTACTGCTCTCGTTATGGATATTATCAACCCTATTTTAGAAGCAATCTTGGGTTCAGTGGGCGGTTTAAAAACAGCTTATGTCAGCATCGGCGCGGCAAAAATTTTGTACGGAGACATGATTAGTGTTGTTATTGATTTTCTTGTGGTTGCCCTGGTTGTTTATTTTGGAGTGAAAATTATCGGGATTAATACTCTAGATAAAAAGAAAGATTAAATGAAACATTACAGTAGTGATAGAAGTTTTTTGTTGCAAGATATTGGCATAGTAGCTATCAGTGTTTTAATAGCCATAATACTTGTAAAAACGAACACCATATCTAGTATTTTGGATTCCACAACGGAATTAAAATTTCTTGGCAATTTTATTGCGGGGATGTTTTTTACTTCCATATTTACCACAGCTCCAGCCATAGTCACTTTGGGTGAATTGTCTCAGATAAACTCAGTTATCTCTGTGGCATTTTTCGGGGCATTAGGAGCAGTTGTAGGGGACCTAGTTATTTTCAGGTTTGTTAGAGATAGGTTGTCAGAACATCTTACAGAACTAGTTAAACACGATTCTTTTTGGAAAAGAATAAAAGCATTGTTTCGTTTGAAGTATTTTAGATGGATTACTTTTTTAATCGGAGGTCTTATATTGGCTTCCCCTTTTCCAGATGAATTAGCTATCAGTCTTCTTGGGGTTACAAAAATGAGAATATCCGTATTTATTGCCACCTCCTTTGTTTTTAACTTTTTAGGTATTTATATTATCGGAACAATAGCAAATACCTTCTAGTAATAGAATTGCTTAAACAATAATCTAATTGTTTGGATGGTGATGCTTGATGTCAGATTCAATTTTCACTATTTGCTCTTCCACTTTATCTAAAGTCTTTTTTAAACCTTTGATTTGATTTTCTTCAGTCAATATCTCCTCCTTAGTTTTTTCTGCAAGTTTCTTTTCCCCAGAAAGCCCGGAGATAATAAGACGACTTCCAATAAAAGCCGAAACAAAAACGCCTGTCATCAGTAATAAGACTGAACCAGCCACCAAAGACAAGGGTCCATCCAGAAAACCGCCTAGAGTGAAAGGCATTGTATCCAATAGAACTCCTGAAAAAAAGTCAGTTGTATGCCATACTCCCCGCCAAAATAAAACCATTCCAGCACCACCTAGAAATGCGTATAAAAGCGGAAAATGGCTTAGTTTGCCTCTAATTTTATCTTCCAACTTATCAAAAAATGTTACTAAGACTTTCATTATCTGTTGTTTTATTTAGTGATATAATATTAACATATTCTATGGATACTAAAAAGGTAATTGTATGTGACCTCGACGGCACACTAGCTCCTAGTAAATCTTCAATTTCTTCTGATATGGCAGAGGTTTTGTGCCACATTCTCTCTAGACATTTGCTAGCAATAGTTTCTGGGGGAGCTTTTGAACAGTTTGAAAAACAATTTTTGTCCAAGCTTAACTGTGGACCTGAGTTGTTACAAAATTTATCATTATTTCCAACAATGGGCAGTGCTTGTTATGTTTACGACAAGGAAAAAAATAACTGGAAGCTGTTATACAATGAATTACTTTCAAAAAAAGAAAGAGATAAGATAAAAAAATCCATAAATGAAGCGATTAAAGAAACAAAACTTGATTTATCGGGAGCATATGGGGATATAGTGGAGGATCGTGGCAGTCAAATAACCTTTTCTGGTTGTGGTCAGAAGGCGCCGACGGAGGTTAAGGAGACTTGGGACAAGGATAAGTTTAAACGTAGAGCACTTACTGAAATACTAGAAAAGAAAATACCAGAATTTGATATTCGTATGGGAGGAGCAACTTCCATAGACATAACTAGAAAAGGTGTAGATAAGGCTTATGCTATAAGCAAAATTAAGGATTTGCTCAAGGTTTCAGACGATGACATTATTTTTGTGGGAGATGCCTTATACCAAGGAGGTAATGATGAGCCAGTGAAGAGTACAGGTGTGGATTTTATACAGGAGGAAGGGCCAGACCAAACCCTGGAGCTCCTAAGCCACTATATGTAAAAATCACCTAAATTGGGAGTTTTAAGTGTTTTTGTGTGCATATCTCTTGATACATATTGTTGTTTGTTGTGTTAAAATTTAGTTATGAAGCCAGAAACCACCAAAAGACCGTGGGGGTCGTTTAGATCGGAA
>CAYITW010000026.1:0-10517 GCA_964366395.1 uncultured Candidatus Saccharibacteria bacterium | reverse complement strand
GGCTCCTTCGGCGGCCCGGCCGATGAGGCGGGGAAAGGAACAAAATAAAGAAGAATATAATTTAGTCTATAAAGTCGAAAGTCTTAAAGTCTGTAAAGTAAATTTGAATTCACTTTATGGACTTTATGGACTTTATGGACTTTCTACTTATCTTGGGCTGTTGTGATAAATGTGTGTATCTTTTATGTTTATTGATGTAGTCAGATGTTGCTATCTGACTTTATCCGAAAGCATTTATAGGAAACTAGTCTATAAAGTAAAAAGTCTTTAAAGTCTGTAAAGTAAATTTGAATTCACTTTATGGACTTTTGACTTGATGGACTTTACGGACTACTTAGTTTCTTGCACTTATAAATACATTCTTTCATAACAAGTTTTCAATGAACTAAAAGTGCCCCTTTAAGGCACTGTGTACTAGTATAGTTATTTCTGCTCTAGAGTCAAGCCCGAAAATAGCCTTATTTTTAGGTATAAAATCAGCAGGGTTATATCTCTTAAACTTGTTTATTATTAACCATAATCTTTATTAAGATCTTTTCAACCAACCAACCAAACAATCCTGCTGGTAAAAATAAATATATTAAAACTAAACCGAAAGGACCTTCAGTATTTAACCCAAAAAGGTCTCTCAATGTCCAAATGTCATTAAAAAGATAATCTACTTTGTCATAAAACAATCCGTCAGAAAACTCTCTTAATAATAAGAGAACTAGTATATAAACCCACAAAGCTATGATTATATAAAACGGCAACCAAGCAATAAGTTTAATATAGCGACTTTTATTCACTCCTTAATTATATAATGATTTTCTTTTTTTGAATACCAAAAAACCCACCGACGCAGAGCCTCTTGGCTGAACTTAGGTGGTTAATACAACTAACAGCAATCAGTTATAATCATCGTGGAAAGAAACACGAACGTAGGCCATCCTATAATCCACAAAAGAATACCTAAATCTCTAAGCGGTATGTTGCCTGACTTTTTATGTTTAAAGAAAAGTAATGGCCCTGAAACAACAAGAAAAACAAATAGTATAAATAAGATACCCCATTTTTGCATAGGTTAATTGTATCATATTGATCTAGGATACAAAGGGTCTATTTCTTCTGCAACTTTTCAAGTGTAACCAAAAGCGGTGACGCGACGAAAATTGAAGAGTATGTTCCGGCAATAACACCAAAGTCAGCAAGGACTCCCCTTGCTGGGTTGAGTTTTGGGTGCTGTATATCTTAAATTTTTAGATACCAAAAAACCCACCGAAGCGAGCCTTTTGGCCTTGCTTGATGAGCTTTATCTTGTTTGGTTTAACCCACACTTTCTGCAATCAAACCACCTGCGATCGGTGGGGTACTCACTACCAACATATTGCAAACCTCTTCTTTTGCAACCGGAACAAGACAGAAAAAAACCTCTGAGGTCTGGAATGTACCAGACAAGAAATACGGTTAACGCGACGGCTAAAATTGAACCGATCACCATTATATTTCCTCTTATTTATATTATAGACTAAATATTAATATTTGTCAACTAGTTCTTTTTCTGTAGTCTTTCAAGAGTAACAAGAAGTGGACTAGCGACGAAAATAGATGAGTAGGTTCCAGCAATAACTCCGATAAGTAAAACAAATGCAAAATCTTTTGTGGACTCCCCTCCTATGAAATATAAAGCAATGAGAGCTAAGAAAATTGTAAGTGAAGTGTTGATTGAACGACCAAAAGTTTGAGTCACTGACTTACCGACTGTTTCCACAAAAGGTTCTTTACCACTTCCTGTACGAAGATTTTCTCGAACACGGTCAAACACAACGATGGTGTCGTGAACAGAGTATCCAAGGATGGCGAGAAGTGCTGTAACAAAAAGTAAGTCTATTTCCCCTCCGTGAAAATGTATCCAAGTAACAAAAATCCCTGTTGGAATTATTACGTCGTGAGCAAGAGCCACAATGGTCGCCAAACCATATTTCCAAGAAGCTACTGGGCGGCTTACTTTTCTGAAAGCAAAAGTAATAAAAAGTACGATACAAATAATCACAATTATTATTGCAATAATAGCTTTATTTTTTAGCTGACTTCCAACCACTGGACCGATGGAGTTAAACCTCTCTTCTTTGGCCAAGTTTCCACTGTCACCCTGAAAAGCACTCATCACAATAACTTTTTCATCTGTTGTTAAATCTCGAGTTTTTAAAATATAGTTTAAATCGCCAGAAGGAGAAAGTATGTAAGTGCCGAGGTTCAAAGTGTCTATATTTTCTTTTATCCCCTCTGGGGCTGGTCTACTTGAATTGTAACTTACTTCCAAAAGAGAACCTCCTTTAAAATCGATTCCAAAATTTAAACCAAATACTGTGACAGCGACAATAGAGCCGACGACTAGTAGGGTGGAAAGAATGAAGAAAAATTTTCTGTTATTTACGATAAACATAGTATTTAGTCTATAAAGTTAAAAGTCTAAAGTCCATAAAGTAAATTTTGAGTCCGCCTTTATAGACTTTACGGACTTGATGGACTTTTGCCTCATATATGTAATCCATTACTGAATAAAAATTTCTTCATCTTTGACTCAACATTTGAAACAGAATCCTTTGCTACAGCAAAAAGAAAAGTTCTAGATATTGTTATTGCTGTTAGCATGGAGATAATAACCCCCAAACCAAGAGTCAAAGCAAAACCTTTGATTGCAGACGTTCCAAGCCAGAACAAAATCACTGCTGTGATGATTGAAGAAATATTTGAGTCACGAATAGAAAGCCATGCTCGAGAGAATCCCTCATGCAAAGCATCGTGAACGGACTTGCCTTTCTTTAGCTCCTCCTTCATTCTTTCGAAAATCAAAACGTTCGCATCCACCGCCATACCGATAGATAGAATAAACCCGGCGATACCTGCGGCAGTTAAAGTAACTGGAATAAGTTTGAAAACTGCTAAAGAAAGAACGATATAAATTATGAGGGAAACAGTTGCTATAAATCCGGGTAATCTATACCAAAATACAAGGAAAATCGCTAGAAGAACAAAACCCCAGATACCCGCTTTAACTCCTGCAGTTTTTGCATTCTCTCCAAGAGAAGCACCGATAGTTTGAGTAGAGATAAGTTCAACAGGTACAGGAAGAGCACCATAGTTTAAATCTCGAACAAGAGACTTCGCTTCCTCTGGAGTAAAACTGCCAGAAATTATAGCCTTGCCGTCCGTAATTTCATCTTGAATCACTGGACTTGAAATAACTACTCCGTCTAGAAAAATAGCTAGAATTTCTCCTTTGTGTTCTTTGGTTATTTTTGCAAATAAATCTTTACCCTCGGAGTTTAGGTTGAGTGCAACTATTGGCTGACCAGCGATTTGACTACCACCAGTATTGGTAAACTGCAACTGCGCACTATCTATATACTGACCGTCCAAACCTGTTGGCAAAAAAACTTCTGCGATTGTTTTATCCTTTAGTTCCTCCGCGGTAAACTTTTGCGCTTCAGGACGAACAAGCTGAAACTCTAGTTGTGGAGTTTTACCGATGAGTGCTACTGCTTGCTGTATATCTGTTACTCCTGGAAGTTCGACCAAAAGTCTGTAATCACTATTTCCAGTTACAATTCCAGGATTAACCACCTGAACAACTGGCTCACCCACACCAAAAAGATTTACTCGCCTCTCGATAACATCACGCAGTGAAGACATCGCATCCCCCACACTCCCTGACTTTACCTTTGATGTATCTGCCCTATAAGTAAGTTCAGTCCCACCGTTTAAATCAAGTCCTAGTTTAAAGGCATATTTAGATTCGCCAATTTGTGTCTTGTAGACAAAAAAACCAACGCCGATAACAAGAATAAGCAGAATTAGCGATAATATTCGGTGTTTTAACATACTCGGACTATTATATTGATTTGGGAGTAAAAAGCAAACTAAAAATAGCTAGAACTCTTGGTAGTTAAATGAGCGTGGTACAAATATAGCTGTGACAGTTTTTGATACATCCACAGTAAGGTTGCATAACCCCGTACCACTACAATCCCCAAACCAACCATTAAATTTCCAGTAGGCTGAGCTTGGAACTGCGAGTAGTGTGACAGTGCTGTTTTGTGCATAAGATTTTGTACAATCCGTTCCGCAAACTCTAGTATCAATCACGTTATCAAAAGATTTAACATAACCTCCCATTGTCGTAATCGCTCTAACTGTGTATTCGGCGCCAATAGAACTTCGACTAGCAGTGCAAGATGAATCTGTTCCACCATTTGAGCCAAGACAACTCCAACCAACACCTCCACCTTGTGCTGGAAATGCAGGTGACGCGGGAGAAGTTGTTCCGCTCGTACAAAAAGTGTCACTACCATAAGAAGTTATCCATGATTGGTAATTTTTGTTAGCTGTGCCACACGCGCCGTGAACAGGAGGTAGCACTGGAGCATTTACATCAATTCGAATATTGTTTGAATACTCACCAAACCAACGAACGAATTCCTTGACCATTCTCCACTGAAAATCGTATGTTCCCGCTACCGCTGGAGCTGTGATGGTGAATGAAAATTCTTTTGTTTCGCCTGGGTCTATTGACTCACTTCCCCCAAGAAAATCCCTACTGACGCCCCAAATTCCATTATTTTGTGGATTTTGTGAGCCTAATTTATACTCATCACTCGCTGTCCAAGTTGTATCACCTATATTTTTCATAGTTACATAAACCTGCTGCACTTCGTTTGTGATCATTGCTGAAGGCACAACTTGAGAAATAAACTGGGCATCATCAATAAACTGTTGAGCTTCTGGAGTTACAGTCAACGGAAGAAAAGCGTCGCCGTTGTTACAATTTAATAAGTAAGTGTGAGATACAGTTAAGTTTCCCGTATCAGACGCCCCAGAATCCCATGTACCAAAGGTTTGAGATGGATTAGTTGTTCCGTCTACCAAAGTTATCACCCAAGGATAAGAACCACTTAGGGAGAAGCGAATTGTCGTGCCACTGTTATACAAAGGAGTGTCATCATCAGCTGTAAATGAATTAATCGAACACACTGAACCTCCTGGTGGTGGGATAGCTTCACAACCATAATAACTTACACAATAAATTAAACCGTTTGGTGGACCAGAATACTCTTCAAAAATACCCATATCGCCAACTGTACTTGCGTTACATGTCCCACCACTCCAAGTACAAGATGGAGAAGTAAACGCTCCAGTAGACCAGCAATTCCCTCCGGGCGCCGAAACCCATTGAAACCCTGGGTCAGCCGGACCTGGATTTGGGCAAGATTGACTGTAAGAAACACTTGGCGCAAAAACAGCAAAAGCTACCGAAATAAAAAACAGTAGGCTAAAAAACATTGAAAATTTAAATTTTGTTTGACCTTTATTTTTCATATTGGAAAGTGACCATCATACCTTTATCTTTCAATGGAATGATTGTGAACGTCATGTTCTGTTCATCTTTGTTAATCCGAAACAAAACAAATTTATCTGAGACAGATTTTTTTAGAATATCCCAGTTGTTTGTTGTGAATGCATTTTCATACATCGTCACCAAGTCCGAAATTTTCTTATCTGAAATATACGAAACTGTAGTTTTATCTTCTGTGTTTGGAGTTGTAACCGTGCCAGAATAATTTAGTTCTTTATTTTCTAAAATAATCTCTACTGGAAAACCTGGTGGTAAATCCTTGTACAAAGAAACTTTTGTCCCTTTTGGATAACTAGCTGGAGTTACAACTTTATATGCACCATCAGTCCGCCAGTTCAGTACTTCGGGTTTAAAATAAAGTAAAGCTATCACTAGTACTATTACTAATGAAATATATAAAAATTTTGATTTGTAGTAATTCTTCATAAGACTAAGAATCTGGTGGTGAAATTAAAATTCTTCGAAATCAAAATCTCGTGGAACAAACGTGGCTGTAATCGACTTTGAACTGTCCACGGTAACTATACACGCACCAGTACCGCTACATCCCCCGCCAGACCACCCAATAAATCTCCAATATGAGGAAGTGGGAATTGCCAACAAAGCAACTGTACTGCCTTGAGCATATTCTTTTGAACAGGGGGAACCACAAACTTTTGTATCTATAATACTATCGATAGATTTTACTGAACCTCCTGCTGTGGTTATTGCAGAAACAGTTATTGTGTTACCGCCAACAGGAGCAACGTAAAGACTGAAATTGGTATCGAAATTTATCCAACCAGAAGCAGCGCCCCCAGTAGACCAAGCTTGACCAGCAATATCATTGTTTGTTAAAGGACCATCTGTAAGATAAGAAGGATTGAAAGCGACTCTGTAAGTTACTACCCTATCGTTACCACTAATTGAACTCGTGCAAGAAACAAGTTCTATATATTGATAGCCTGTAGTTGCAGCCCAGCTTGTTTGAAGAATTGCGCCATAACCACCCCCTGTACAAGCTGTATTATCTTTTTCACCTGCAAAACCAATAGGAGACCAGACCAGAATTCCTCTCGGATTACCAGTACTATAGTTTATATAAGCCCATGATTGAGTTATATCCCCTCCTCCAGATGAAATAGAACTGGTTTCGGTAATGTTGTATTCGGTAGTACCGTTAGCTACAACTAGAGGTGAGCTGATAGTTACATTGCTGACTGTCGGCGTCGGCACAGAGAGATCAAAACTAGCTAAATTTTGATAGCCAGAATTTGGGCCTGGACCTCCAACACTCACAAGTCCAGAGATAGTGTTGCCACTCGTTGGAGTTGTGAAAGAAGGATTAAAAGTAACTGTAAATACAGTTGTACGAGTGTTACCTAACACTGTTGAACTACACGAAACAAGGTTTATATATCCATCAGCAGTACTCGGTGGTAAACTATCAGCATCCAATATACCTGCAATGCCACCACTACAGGCTTGTTCATTTTTTGTTGGTCCATTCCAATCTCCTGAACTCCAGTAAAGCCAACCTCTTTCACTGCCACCATTATTTATTCGAGCAAAGTTAGCGATAATACTACTACCACCACTACCTCCTAAGTTAGAACCGACTAATGTAATATCGTACTGAGTAGAACCATCAACTACCACAGTTGGAGAACTTATAGTTACACTACTAACAGTCGGTGCAACAACTGTAAATGGAATAGATTCTAGTTCACCAAAAGGAGTATCTAGACTGGGGCCAGTATATTGAACACCGTCTTTCATATAATCCCAACCTGCCAAATGGTTCATGCGCATAAACAAAACATAATCTCCTGGGTTAGTCTCTGCCGTCAGAGTAAATGATGTATCATAATAATCATTAGGGTCTATTGCTACAGGTAAACCACCGTACGATGGACTTACAGAGAAACCACTAACTTGTTGGAATTGGTACGCATTGCCGTTCCACCAACGAGTGTTACCTGTATTTGTTGTTCTTAAGACGATATTGGCTACTTGTCCTGGATTTAAAGTACTAGGTATTGAGGCTCCGACAATTGAAACCGAAGCATCATCATTTAAACTTACAACACCTTGAGGAGTTACTGTAACATATGCATTAGCTGCTGGATTAGAAAGTTCTCCGTTGCATATTAAATGATATATATGTTCTTCTGTTAAGTTACCTGTATCAAGTGCTCCACTAGATGAATAATCGGAAGGTGGATTTGGAATTGTACTACCCTCTTGCAAAACAACAATCCAAGAAAAAACACCACTTAGACTAAACCTCAAAGTAGTGGCTGTATTATTAGCAGGAGTATCGTTATCAGCAGAAAAAGGAAGATATATTGTGCAGGTGGCTTGGGGAGGAGGAGGGGTGGGTACTTCAATTGTCGTCTCTACTGAACAATCACCCTCAACAACCGTTTCAACTGTATGAGTGCCATTTCCTAGGGAAGCTAGTGCAGTAGTTATGGTACTGATAGTGGGATTATAACCACCGACAATATTACCGTCTATTACTACGTAATAGGCACCAGCCCCAGATGTTATCATTTCATTAACCCACATAATAACCCCCATAGGCCCCATAACTGCAGGACCTTCTGGTAGTGGGATATCACATTGTGTTGTTGCTGCATCTAATTTGGATGGCAAAAAACTAAAACAAGAAACTAAGATGAAAGTCAAAATAAATAAACTTATAAAAAAATTATTTTTCATATTGGAAGGTTACCACCATTTTTTGTAGGAATGGTGCGATTGTTAAAATCATTTTTCCTCCATCTTTATTTGCTTGAAGAATACCGACATTTTTAGAAATTGATTTGGCGGTAATCGTCCAACCCATGCTAATAAAATTATTTTCATACATTACTGCCAATTCTGCTAAGGCTTTATCGGAAACATAGGATACTGTGGTTTTCGTCTTTTGGTTTGCTGTGGTCAGTGTCCCCACACCGTTAAATTCCTTATCTTCCAATATTACCTCGTCTGGAAAACCTTCGGGTAAATTCTTGTAAACAGAAATCTGCGAACCTTGTGGATAGCCTTCAGGTGTAAAAACTTTGTAAGGGGCATCCTTCATCCAAAAGAAATAGGTTAATGCAACCAAAATAACAAGAATTACGATAACATAAAAAAGCCTCAATCCAAGTCGATTTCCTGTTTCCATACTTTACGAATTATACTACGCTATAATGAAGAAATATTTATAGTATGTGGATAACCTTAATAAAATAAAAAGTGAGGAGAAAATTTTCCCCTCACTTGCTGTGTGCTTGCGCCCACAGCAAGTGAGGGTGCAAATCACGGACGAAGCAACAAAGTAAACTCTGTTGCCTTACCGAACGATTGTGTTCGGTTTTTGGCGGTAGATCCAGGCTACAAACTCCTCGAGACCTGCCGAGGTTCTTGGATCATAACCCTCTAGCGAAGTGCCAGATGGTATACAACACATAATATCAATCCCAACGTTGGGGGGTGTGTGCAACTCGATGCCAAGTGTGTGGCCCACCTCATGAATTAGCAAGCCCAACATCCATCCCACTTGTGTGGGTGAACAGGCGGGTGGTGGCAAGAGGCCGATGCCGAGCCAGGCAGTTCCAGATGTGAACCTCCCATCTGAACCAACGATTGGTGCACCAGCAGCACAACCCATCTCGGAACCCGGGGAGGATGCCGGGGGAATCTCATTCACCACCCTAAGCATCGCGTCGCTCAAGTTTGACGTGAGCACAAAACGCGTCTCGCTATCAGCTGGAATTTTTGCATTCCAGTAGTCAAGCGCCATCTGAGCGGCACCTGGTGTATAAGCCGGGTATACGTAGACCTTCACAGTTCCGTCGTACCGAGCGATCCGCCCGTTGTACCTCGCCATTGCGAAGTTGGCTTTTGCCCAGGCTTGCACGCCTGCAGAAAGAGTTGAGGTCTCGGCATAGACTACTGGTGTTGGTGGCGGTGTTGGAATTGTAGGAGTGGTCGGGGTCTGGTCACAACCAGAGAAAGCCACGGCCAAAAGGACCATGACTGCGAGGAACAAGTTCCGAGTCATGAGTCACCTCCAAAAATTGTTGACGATGAACTACGAGTAACGTTTGTACAAGCCTAAGCGCATTATACACTAAAAAAGGCAAATTTGGAAGATGTCAAACAAAACAGTGGATATAGAGTGGATATCTTGTGGAGAGCTTATACCCCACTTCGAGAAAGTAAGGCTTTGATAGTTTTCAGAGCTATTTTGATATCCAGCCAAAATGAGCGGTTTTTGATGTAATACAAATCATACGAAAGTTTAATCTTGGTTTGGTCGTAATCAGTAGTAAATTTTGGTGGGGTTTTTTGGTAAAGTTGTGCCCACCCAGAAAGTCCTGGCTTGATAAGGTGGCGTACATTATAAAAACTAATTTCTTTTTCATAAAGATTTACCAACTTTGGTAGTTCTGGTCTTGGACCTATGAGTGACAAATCCCCTTTCAAAACATTCCAAAGTTGTGGCAGTTCATCTATTCGGCTTGTACGAAGAAATTTACCAACTCTAGTAACTTTTTGTTCTCTCCCTGCTTCACCAACACCTTCATCGTCAACTGACATAGTTCTAAATTTTATTATATTGATGTTTTGATTATTTTGGCCAATTCTTTCCTGCTTAATAAATATTTTCTTATGGTCATCGAGAAGAATTGCTAAATAAACAAATGGATAGAATACCAGTGACACAATTCCTAAAATAGCGGATAAACTTATGTCCATCATCCTTTTTAAAAAGTCGTATGTAAATTTAGGAGAAACTGAAATATTCTCTAGAAACCAGCTATAAGTCACGAGGGAAAGCGGGATTCTATCAAAAATATCCTCGTAAATACGGTGTGAATCTATGAAGTGAACTTTGGAAAAAATTAAGTTATATAAGTGAGGTAGTAGTGGAGTAATTTTTTCGTGAGAAAAATCAATGGCGATAATTTTAATATCGTTTGAATAAACATTTTTGATAATATCTTCTTGGATATCTATAGAATCTATATTGTGAACATCCACAGAAGAAGTAAAAAATAAATCGTAGCGAGTATTTCCATTTACTTCGTGCAGAAGTTCTTTCATTTCATCTCCTGCTCCAATCAAAAGGGCTGGCTGTTTTTCTCGG
>CAYITW010000025.1:0-10737 GCA_964366395.1 uncultured Candidatus Saccharibacteria bacterium | reverse complement strand
TACCTGATTTCCACCCAGAAAATGTTGGAAAGTATCAATTCAGATATTACCAACATAAATAAATCTATCGTTGCCAAGGGGGGGGATGTGGCTTTTATTGAAAACTTAGAATCAATCGCTAAAAGTAATGGTTTGGTTATAAATATTGATACACTTGTTTTTGAAGACGAGAAAAAACTAAGCTCTGCTGGACTTACAGTATTCAAGATTAGAGCAAAGACTAGGGGAACTTGGGCTGGAACATATGGTCTGTTATCCCAACTAGAATCCCTACCTTTCAAGATAAAAATAAATAAATTTGCGGTTTTGGCAGAAACTTCAGATACTTTTGATGCTAAAAAATTAAAACCAGCAAATGTTATGTGGCAGGGTAGTTTTGAAATTGTAGTTTTAAAATACAAATAATATGAACGACTTACAGATTAAAATTGAAAATTGGTACAAAAAACTTACAGCTAAGAAAATTTCTTATACCAGAAATGAAGTTAGACCAACACACGATTGGGAAATTATTATGACTATCACTTTTGTTATAGTTATATTTATTGTTATTTTTGGTTTTTATTCTTACGCAAAAATAAGTAGTGGAAAATTATTTACTGCGACTGGAGACAGTTCGGTAAATGAAGTAAAAATTAACACCGATCTCCTAAATAAAACAATAGGGGACTTAAGGGCTCGAGAAGAAAATCTAATCAAGATTAAGAGTGGCGCAAAGGTTCCCGCTGATCCATCGTTGTGATTTTGTGGTCAGGAATATTTTGCTCGTCGTCACTCGCAAAATTTCACGACCCCACCTCGACTATTTTTCTACTGAAAAATATGTCTCCGGTCAGCACAAGTCTGAAAAAATCTGGAGCAGTCCAGATCTTTTCTCTTGTGCTCTCGGTAAGATATCTCACTCCTGGGAAACCCACGGTTTTCCCAGTCCTTCCTTCACGGGAAAACAAATGTTTTCCCGACCCCTTTCTAAGTTCGATTCTTACCTACACAACAAATAACTACGTTACTTTGTGCTCTCGGTAAGAATCGAACTTACATCAGCGGCTTAGAAGTCCGCGGTTCTATCCATTGAACTACGAGAGCAGTAGCAATACACTAACACAGTTTTTCTAACCTGTGAATCAAAAAATTATAACGATGGATCAATTGGAGCTAGCCCACCTGCCTTAATTTTTTCCAAATTTTCCTTACGAGTATTTAAATCATTTATAGTCTTATTTAATAGATTGTTGTTGATTTGTGCTTCATTTGGAGAACTCTCAATAATACTAGAAAAGAGTTCGCCGTTGTTTATCTTCACGTAGAAATAAAACGCAAAAATAACCATACAAACAATAATAGTCTGGGCTGTAATTAGAATTACAAACCAATCATGCGTTGGTCTAATCCCGCTTTTAACATAGGAAGTTTTCTTTGACGTTAATCTGCTGGACCAATCTTTAATTTTTTTTAATAAATCAGACATCTTATTTATATTTTAATACAACAATTTCAAAAGTACTTTGCCAAACCATCTTGGCTATACTGGATTTTTTGCCATCTGAAGTTCCCTCAAATCTACTACCAACCATACCAAATCTGACAACCTTAATCTTGAACGGAGATGATTCTATTTGTGATAAAAATGTATATGTGCCAGACCAACTGCCACTTAACTTTGCTTTAATTTTAAAAGAAGTTAAAGAAGCAGAAGAAAGTGCTGGAGCATCTTCAAACACGAGTGAGTCGATACTTATCGTCAAACCATTGCTTCTAGCAATTACCTCTAAATTCTCTATGAAATCAACGTCACCATCTTTCGCGACAATAGAATTGTTTATTTTTGCAATGTCTAAATCAATGTTCTCTATCATTTTTTGTGTCGAGGTTAAGTAATTTTGTCTGTCTGACTGCTGAGATAACTCTTGACGAAGTATTGAGGTACGCTGACTTTTTGACTTAATACTTTGAAACATAAAATAGTAGGAAACAAAAAAAGCCAAGATTAAAAAACCGAGAATTATAAGTATTTTTTTTGATGTGGTTCGATTACTCATTTTATTCTGTGGTTATTTTCATACTTATTGAAAAATTGATATTTCTATCTTTTGCTAGATTGGATATTGGTAGATTTACTTGTTTAAAAGATTTTGTGTCTTCTAACGATTTAACAAAAGAGACTAGAGATTCTCGAGTCAATGAAGTGCCTCCAATAATAATTTCTGCGGTATTATTTTGTACTAGAGTATATAAAAACTCATCTATTTGGATTGAATTTGTTTTTTTTGAAATAATTGTGTTAAAAAGAGGTAGTATTTTTGGATATTCTAATGTTGTATTTATTATATTTAGTTTGGTGTTTAGAGACTTTATCGTAAGTGTAGCTGGACTAATATTGAGATCTGACAGCTGTTTTTTTACATTTTCAGATTCTGCTAAAACCTCTTTTTCGTTATATAAAGAAATGAGCCATGTGGGAAAAATGAAGATTAAAAACGAAATCTGGAGCGAAATAATAAAAAGTAAAATGACAATAATTTTACGAAATTTATATTCTTTTCTTATTGTATCTTTGAGGTTTTCTGGGAGTAGATTGAACATATTATTTTAATTAAATCAAAATATCATCTGAAATAGCTGACCCGATCGCCGCAGCAAATTTCAACGAATCATTGAAGGGAATTTCTGGTACACCAGCGTTCAAATTGAATATGTTTGTCCAAACATCACCCAACACTACCCTAACTTCAATATGCCCCCCTAAATATGGAATAATTGTTCCATCTGAACTACCTCCACAAATAATAATTTTCTCAATCTTATTTTCTGCTTCATCCAAATTTTCCTTTAAGGTATGCCAATACACATAAAGTTTTTTTATTTCTTGGAGTAAAGTGCCCTCATAGTTTGGTGAGTCCTTCTTGATAGCGATGGTAGACGTAAAACGAACAACTCTATCCTTTGTTACATATAAACCAACTTTTTCTAGTTGAAAGTTAACTATGAGTACAGTTTCATTATTATCTGGCTTTAGAAGAGCTCGGGCAATTGCTTGCGATTCTATTTCTAAAGAAAGTGGTGTGAGTCCACTACTTTGTAAGATATCAACGTAGATATTTACTGTATTTATTGGAAGTGCGTAGACAACAACATCGATATGATTTTTTTCTTTATGGCCAAACAGTTTGTAATCAAATATTAGTTCGGCTGGGTTGACAGGAATATTTTCTTCAATTTTTGACTCAATAGCGCTGATAACCTCCTTTTGTTTCACTTCTGGAATTTTGGCAGTAAAAAGATATGCTTTTTCCTCCGATATTGAAACTCTAACATGCTCAATCTTTAAATCTTTTTTTAAGGTCTCTAATATATGGATGAGTTCATCTTTATTATTAACTTCTCCTGCTGTAATAACTCCAGGAGGAAGAGCTCTTTCTGTGAATTTTTCGATATAAAATTTATTATTTTTTTTCCCAAACTGAATACAGTGAATAGCTAGGTCAGATATAGAAACACCAGCAAATGGAGTGCTGAGGAATTTGGGCGGAGGAAATGCGTCAAATATCTTATTTAACTTCATTGGTTTAATTATATAACAAAAAAAGTCCACAGTGAAGCGATATCCCACCTCTTTTCAGGGTCTTTTGGGTTATTTTGCTGATGTTCCTGAGGGAATGTCTTGTGAGACCTCAAGGAGTGAGAAAAAATTATTATTTGCATCCCCTGCCTGCACAGGCAGGCTTCCACTTATAGCAAGAATCATACCCTGACTTTCCAAACCTCTGATTACTCGAGGCTCAAGGTTTGCTACAAAAGAACATTTTTTGCCAACGAGGACTTGCGGGTCTGGAAAATAAACTGAAATACCTGAAATAATTTGGCGAGGTTTTTCTTCATCAAAATTTACTGACAATTTTAATAGTTTATCTGTTTCAGGAACTTTTTCAGCACTTAAAATCTCTCCGATTTTTATATCGATTTTTTTAAAATCTTCCAGCGAAATGATCGGTTTATCCATTGTGTTTTTTTAAATCTAAATAACTTTTTAAAATAAGTGCTGCTGCAGATGCGTCGTGCATATCATTTTTCCCCTGAAGTCTTTCTGCTTCTTGAGAGGTCAAAAATTCTGGATGCATATAAACAGGTAAATCCAATACTTTTTTTAATTTATCAACAAAAGGAGAAATTTCTTTCATTATCTCATTGTTATTTTGTGAAAAATTTTTTGACTCACCCACAACCACACTCCCAATATTATTATCCTTACAGACTTTTAATATATCTTGGAAAAGATTATCCTTATTTTCCAACACAGATAACGGGTAGGCAAAATCTCCCCTCTCGTCAGACATTGCAAGCCCGACTCTTTTTGCTCCATAGTCAATTCCTAAATATCGCATGGAATTAGTATAAAGTAGAAAGTGAAAAGTAGAAAGCAATTGTCTCCCTATGGGAGATCTCCCGGAGGGAGACATTATGAGCAATTTTTGCTAATATACGAGCTATGCAAGACATAACAAAATTGAGTGAATTACCAGTTTGGGGACTATTGATTTTAGCCCTTTTAGTTCTATGGTCAACAGTGTGGAAAGGTATTGCGCTTTGGAAATCAGCTCAACTGTCACACAAAAAATGGTTTATTTTTTTACTGGTTATTAATACTTTTGGTATTTTGGAGATTATTTATATCTACTTTGTAGCCAAAAAATACACAGTAGAGACAGTAGAGGGCAAATAATACTTATAGCTTTCAACAAAATAGTATTTGAAAAAAAGTCGTTTTTAGGTTATGGTTTGTGAGGAGGAATCGGATAGTGGTTTATTCCAGCGCTCTTGAAAAGCGCCATGCCTTCGGGCATCGTGAGTTCGAATCTCACTTCCTCCGCCAGAAATCGAAATCGCATTTTGAAGCCGAAATGGGGTCGCGGTTGTCGCCCCGCATTTTTCTATATATTAATCTATTATAATAATTGCTTCCTTTTCCTATTTTATGTAGGATACCGGTAGAACAGACACATGGAGGACCTGTGAGACTACCTTGGCAAAGAGAAGGACTTGTAGAGTTATCAAACGACACCTTGCTTCTTGCAATCATTGAGAGGCGAGGTGTCATAAGTGAACATCGCCGTGCAAGTCGGGATGATAGGTGTTGGCTGGATGATTATCTAGTATAGGCAATGCTGGATGACTCAACCGAAAACCCTCAGGAATTTAGCCAAACGGAAAAAATGAGAAGGTGTGAAGAGTTCTATGATAATCGCCAATCTAGAACTGCTGACCTACCTGCCGAAAATCAAAAATTCGGTGTCAGTGGAAATTTCGACATCCTGCTCGTTGACTTCAGTGGCAGAGTCGACGAGCTTCACAAAATCCAGACTGCCATTCGTACACATAGAGATATTTCTGGTCGTCCGAGAAACCTAGACGATGACCGAGCTCTTTATGCGGTATTACCAGTGAAAATCCCTGCTGACTTCAGACTACCAAACAGAGATGAGTTTCTTGGTAGAGCAAAAAACGGGGCAGGATGTCCAAACTTCTGGGACAGCCACTCTGGATGTGGAAAGTCTTGCAACTTACACAAGTGGGGGCCTTGTACCTAAACTCAACGTGCTGAGCACCTCAGCACGTTTTTATTTACAACAAAATTAATGATTCGTAGTATAATATATTGATATGACCATCAAACAGTCATCGATCCTTTTGTCACGAATTGCTTTATTTGTTATTTATTTTTGGTTTGGATTTCTCAAAGTTATTGACCAAAGTCCTGCAAGTGAAATGGTCCATACAATGTTTGGTAAAACAGTTGAGCCCATGCTCCCTTTTCTATCTTTCGGTGTTTTTATAGTACTGTTTGGACTTTTTGAAATGCTAATCGGTATTTTGTTTATTATTCCAAAATTCGAGAAACCAGCTTTAGTTTTGTTTTTACTACACATGGTAACGACGATACTCCCAATCTTTATTATGTCCGAAGTCTGGACAAACTTTGGTGTGCCGACATTGGAAGGACAGTACATTATCAAAAATATCGCTTTAATAGCTTGTGCTTTGTCTATTTGGTCAGTTATCCCAAGTAAACAAAAGGAAGTAATGATATAATTATTTAATGGAGAAAATTTCTTGGCAAACCTTAGAATATTTACACAAAGATAAAACTGCTGATTGGTATTGGATAGTTGGGATAATTACCCTATCCATCGCTCTTATTGCTGTGATTTTGAACAATGTAATTTTTGCAATACTTATTATTGTGTCCTCTTTCACTCTTTCTTTATTTGCTTCTAAGAAACCGGATGTAATCACAATAAAGATAGACTCAGGTGGAATAACTGTAGGCAAAACACATCACACCTATAAAAGTTTAGATTCTTTTTGGGTGGAAACTCGCGAACATTACCCAAAAATACTGATAAAATCAAAAAAAGTGTTTATGCCATATATTGTCATCTTTATTGAAGATTTTTCTCCGGAAGAAGTCCGCGAGGAATTACTTAAATATTTACCAGAGGAAGAGCATCTTGAGCCTTTTTTGGAAAAACTCCTAATGTATTTCGGTTTCTAAATCAGATTGTACCTGAGTCCTAAGGTAAGTCTCTCTTCTGTAATATTGCTGACAAAATGAAAAGGTCTGTAATTGGATGAAAAAAATTTTGGCGCTCTCATAAAAATAACATTTCCAACAGTAGTGTCTAGATACCGCGGATTTATCCCCTGTCTATCATCACAAATAGCAAAATCGCCCTTTCCCTTAAGAATAAAAATTGCTATTAGATTTATTGAAGAAAAATTATCTTTATGAGGTGTTATTCCTATTGAACCCTCGTCATATTTTTGTAGAGATAATTCGTTGAATGAAATCTGTTCAGAAAAAGGTTTAGTGCTTGCAAAAGAAAGTTTGTAATTTAACAACTGGGTAAAATCATCTCTAAGTTTTATGAACAAGCTGTCTTTAGGAAACTTATCAAACGAAGAAAGTTGTTCGCGAACCTTTGCTGGACCCACAATTTCCGGTTGTTTAGTGTAAGGATATTTCATAGCTTCATCGATAAGCAATAACCTTCTCGCCTCAGGAACTATGGGTATCGAGACAGCACCCTCGTATAAAAGACCTCTTATCAAATAGTTGGCATCAAAATCAAACAAACCAGAAAAGTTTGTGTTGCAACGAGTCAAAGTAACTGAAGGAAAACCGTTACCCCAGATGTCTATTTTACTAACAACGACAACTACCCTGAAAATATTCTGGTTTTGAATAATTTGGCTGACAATCTGTTCCGCAAGCGTCTCAATAAGTCTGCAAGATTTTCCTTTTATTGTGTCGTGGATAATACTTTTGATTTTTCTGTAATCGAAAGTATTATCGATATTATCAGCCACAGACGCGTTGCTCCACAGCTCAATTTTTACATCAACTTTAAATTTTTGTGGTATTTTCTGCTCTTTTTCAGTTAAACCGTGAATCCCCTCCAGCACAATATTATTTACATCAATTATCATAATTTTTTAGTTAAATATCTAAAACAACCACCTTTGAGGGCGGTTGTTTGGAATAATAAATACAATAGCCCTCCTAAGAAATATCTGAGGCAAAACGAGCAAATCCTGACCAAGTTGTAGTAGATTTATTATCTAACATAACTATATGTTATTTAATATATATACCCTTGTCAAACAACTATAAATGGAAATAATGTCAATTTTATGTTAGTTTTGTTCTATTGCTCTCGTAGTTTAATGGATAGAATGTTGGCCTGCGAAGCTGGCGATCCCAGTTCGATTCTGGGCGAGAGCACAGCCGTGACCACAAATACTATTTCTTCTTTTTTGAAAGGTAGTTAGATTTTGATTTCCTCGTAATAGCCAAAACTCCAATAACAACTATATATGTTGTGAATATCTCACTTGGCATTTTATAACTATCACGATACACGAACTGCAATACGAAAAATAAAATAACCATAATTGTCCAGAGAAAAACATAGGCTTCTCCGGGGTGTCGTCCAATATGGTAGTCGTGCCAACGCTCAAATTCCTTTTGGGCAGTGTATATGGCAAGAACAGCAATATAAATAGCTGAAATTGGTCCGAGAAAATCGTGGAGTGTATTACTTAGAAAAAAGTCAGCGATAACAGCGGAAAACATAACGATTGCCCAAAAGTTTACAAGATACCTCCACAAACTAACGCTCAAAACTTTGTTGTCAATATTTTTTAAAACCATAAACTAATTATATCAAAAAAACCGACTTTCGTCGGAATTTTTGTTATGAGGCTTTCTTTATCATTGCTGAAATTCTCGACTTCTTCCTAGAAGCGGTATTTGCTTTGATTAGGCCTGTCTTTACCGATTTGTCTAAAATTCTTTGAACTTCAGGCATCAAAGCTTGTGCTTCTTTAATCTTCTTTTCAGAAATAAGTTTCTTTATTTTCTTGACTGTTTTGCCCACAAGCTCCTTTTTAACTGCGTTAAATCCCCTCTTTCGTTTAGAGTTTCTTAGAGCTTTTTTAGCTGATTGTGTTATAGGCATGTGCCGTATCCTATATTAAAAGCTTTAATAAATCAATACCTGTATGATTTTGTCTGCCCTGTAGTGAAGTTTATACTTCTACTACTGGGGTAAATAGAGTATTATATGAAATATGATTGGACACCTAAAGGGCGTGTTACTTGCACAAGACCTAAAATCGGTTATTTTGGATGTGTCTGGTGTGGGATATAAAATATTTACAAATACAGCGTCTCTTCCGCCGAAGCATAGCGGAGGCAATAAATCAAATAAGGCGTCAGCTCCGACAGAAACCCTTGAGTTTTGGACTTATCTTGCTGTAAGAGAAAACGCTTTAGATTTGTACGGATTTACCACAAGAGAAGAATTGGATTTTTTTGAACTCCTTATCTCTGTATCTGGCATAGGACCGAAAAGTGCTTTAGGAATACTTTCAGTTGCAACACTACCAAATCTTCGTCACGCCATAACTACAGGTGACACAGGTCACCTTACTAAAGTTTCTGGCATAGGAAAAAAGAATGCTGAAAAAATAGTAATTGAACTAAAAGATAAACTAGTAGGTCTTTCAGCTGATATGAGTCACTCTATGAAGGGCGACGTTGATGCTCTAGAAGCTCTCAAATCTCTTGGGTACGGCGAACGTGAGGCTCGTGAAGCTTTGAAAAAAGTTGTAGACGTTTCTGACACAGGAGAAAAGGTAAAGAAAGCTTTAAAAATACTATTATAAAATGCCTGAGCTACCGGAAGTTGAGAATTTGAGAATTGGGCTCGAAAAAAATATCGTTGGACAAAAAGTAATCGAGGTTTCAGTGAGTAAGCCAAAACTTGTGTCAGGAAAAGGGACTCTTCGGATTGCCAACACTAAAAAAGTTACTGAATTTATCCAAGGACTCAAGGGTGAAATAATCTCGAGTGTAAAGCGCCGTGCAAAAAATTTGATGTTCGAAACACGAAATGGAAAAGTTATACTCGCTCACTTAAAAATGTCTGGTCAGTTTGTATACAAAGGTAAAGACAATAGCAATATTACTGGTGGTCATCCAATCGAACTATCGGAAACCACTCTCCCAAACAAACATTCCCACATAATCTTTGAGCTCTCGAAGGGCACCCTTTATTTCAATGATACTAGAATGTTTGGATACTTACTGTACTACCCTTCCTTAAAAGCATTTGAAAACGAGGATCATTTTATAACACTTGGGCTTGAGCCTTTTGATAAAAAATTTACTATTAAATATTTTACAGACGAGCTTAAAAATAAAAAAGGTAAAATAAAAGCTGTGCTCATGGACCAAGGTATAGTTACTGGCTTGGGAAATATTTATGCAGATGAAAGTTTGTTTGAGTCAAAAATTCGTCCAGATAGACCTGCCTCATCTCTTAAACCTGTAGAGATAAAACTTTTGTATAAAGCTATATTAAGAATATTAAATCATGCAGTAAAAGTAGGTGGTTCTTCTGTTGCCACTTACCGTCTCCTTGATGAAACTAAAGGCAACTATGCGAGAGAACACAAAGTTTACGGTAAGGCCGGGGGAAAATGCCCTAGATGCGGTAAACGACTTAGAAAAATCTTGATTCAGAGCCGTACTACTATATTCTGTCCTAATTGCCAGAAATAAATCTATGTTTGTGATAAAATTAAGGATATGAAAGGCGATGATTGGATGGGTGTTCTAGTTATTGGAGGCATTATAGTGGCTGCTCTTTTTGGTGGTATAAAAGGAGGGAGTAGTGGTAGTAGTGGCGGTCTTTTTGATATTCAAAACTCCAACCCAACTCCATCCACTCCACAAAGTCAAGCTGAGATTGAATATAAAATTAGAGAAACTCAATATCAGGTAGAAAACTTGAAAAGACAAGTTCAGGCTGAAGAGGATAAAAAAAATAACTCTCAATACTTTGGTTTAGTTAAATTAGGATTTGTAAACAGAACAACTAACCCATCTCAAGAGTACATCACTATGCAGGCTTCATTTAGTGCGGGAACTCCTATCCTAGTGACTGGTTGGACTGTAAAGAGCTTGGCTACAAATGTAAGCATGACTATACCAAAAGGCGCTTATCTTTTCTTTACAGGAATGGTTAACGCTGAACAAGATATTTACCTCGAAAAAGGAGAAACTTTATATTTAATCTCTGGAGTTTCACCTGTTGGAGCAAGTTTTAAATCTAATAAATGTTCTGGATATTTAAACCAATTTCAAACATTTGCCCCATATCTAAATTCGAACTG
>CAYITW010000024.1:0-10827 GCA_964366395.1 uncultured Candidatus Saccharibacteria bacterium | reverse complement strand
CACTACTCGCAACACTTAAAACGGTAGAGTATATGTGGAAGCAAGAAAAACAGACGCGCAATGCAAAGGAAATTGCCAGAAGGAGTGGCGCTCTTTATGACAAGTTTATGGGGTTGTACGACGATCTGCTCGATATCGGGAAAAAATTAGAGTCAACCTCGGTTGTATATCACTCAGCGTTGAATAAATTAAAAACAGGAAAGGGCAATTTAATTAAAAGTCTCGATGATATTAAGAAGCTTGGGGCTAAGACTTCAAAAGAATTACCGCCCGGGGTAGCGCAGGAAGCCGACGAGACGGATGAGCCGTCAAAATAAATTTTATGAACGAAGAAGAAACAAGAAATCGCCACATAAGACCAGCATTGGTGAAAGCTGGATGGACTGATAACCAGATCCGAGAAGAATATCCATACACAATGGGTCGTATTCACGTGAGCGGTAGTGTTGCAAAGCGTGGCAATAGAAAGAAGGTGGACTTCCTTCTTGAATATAGACCGAATCTTCCGCTTGCTTTAATCGAAGCAAAATCAGCTCTCAAAAGTCTTGGAGCTGGTATGCAACAAGGCATATCTTACGCAGAGGCCCTTGAAGTACCCTTTGTTTTCTCTGCAAACGGTAAGGGGTTTCTTTTTCATGATCGTACTGGCCTCTCATCCACTACAGAAACAGAGCTAACATCTGAAAATTTTCCAACACCTGACGAACTCTATCAACGCTATCTCAGATGGAAAGGAGAAGTTCCCGCGGTGCGAAATGTTATAGAGACTCCAATCTATTCTGATGACCCGAATAAATCTCCACGCTATTTTCAGCGCATCGCTATCGATCGTGCTGTTGAGGCAATCGCGCGAGGAGAGAGACGTCTCCTGCTCGTAATGGCTACGGGCACAGGTAAGACATACACTGCCGGGCAAATAATATGGAGGCTTTGGAAGTCCGGAGGCGTCAAGCGCGTCCTCTTTCTTGCCGACAGAAACATTCTTGTTGATCAGGCTCGCATAAACGATCTCAAGCATTTTGGAGATGCGCTCACCAAAATTTCTCGCCAGAACTTTAACGATCTCGGCTCGCTGATGTCACATGAAGTGTTCCTTGGTTTATATCAGGCGATGAGTGGGACGACCGAAGAGGAAAAACTATTCAAAAAACTTCCCAAAGACTTCTTTGATCTAATCGTGGTAGACGAATGTCATCGCGGTAGCGCATCAGAAGATAGTCAGTGGCATGAGATCCTTGATCACTTTACTGCCGCGTCACACCTTGGGCTTACAGCTACACCGAAAGAAACGACTGACACAAGCACCACGCACTACTTCGGCGATTCGATCTACACTTATTCCCTGAAGCAAGGCATCGATGATGGTTTTCTTGCACCATACAAAGTGTTGCGTGTTCTCCTCGATAACGATATTACCGGCTGGCGTCCTGCTCCGGGCACGTTCGATGATAACGGTAACTTGGTTGAGGACCGCGTGTATGAGCTTCGCGACATCAACAAATCTGTAATCTTTCCGCAACGCGAGAAAGTAATTGCCGAAAAAATCATCGAATATCTTTCTGCCGTTGAAGATCCGTATGCAAAGACGATTGTCTTTTGTCGCACCACTGCTCACGCGGAAAGAATGCGCTCAGCACTGGTTAATGCCGCAGGTGATAAAGCTCGGGAAGATGCTCGCTACGTGATGCGAATCACTGGCGATGACGAAGAAGGTAAAAATCAGCTCGACCGGTTCATTGACCCCGAGGAAAAGTTCCCGACGATAGTCACAACGTCCCAGCTCCTCTCAACTGGTGTGGATGCTCAGACCTGTAAGCTCATTGTGCTTGATAAGCCGATTGAAAGCATGACCGAGTTCAAGCAGATTATCGGACGCGGTACTCGAGTGCGTGAGGACAAAGGAAAGATGTGGTTCACCATCATGGACTTCCAAGGTGTTACCAAACTCTTTGCCGATCCCGCTTTCGATGGCGTTGCAGAGCGCGTGTTTGAGATTAATGGTGATGAGAATATTGCCGAGGCATTGGAGGAACAGGATCCTCAAGAGGTATCAGTCGAAGAGAAACTGGAGGAAGACGAGCTCGTGGATGTCGTGATCTCACAAGGTGAAGGGCTCACCCTTACTGATCGTCCGCCTGTATTCAAGTTAAGCGGTGTACCTTATGCCGTTGTAAAAGAGCAGGTGCAATATCTCGGTCCTGATGGAAAGCTACTCACGCAGTCACTCACAGACTTCACACGCAAAAATATACTTGCTCACTATCCGACACTCGAGAGTTTCTTTACTGCGTGGCAGACGGCAGAACGTCGCCAGGCAATAATTGATCAAATTGATGCAAGCGGTATTCCTCTCGAGGAACTACAGAAACAAGTAGGAGCAGAGTTTGATCTGTTCGATCTTGTGATGCACGTTGCATATGACAAAAAAATGATGAGAAAGAATGAACGCATCGAAGCCGTGCGTCGCTCAAACTACCTCAACAAGTACAGTGGTAAGGCACGTGAAGTAATAGAGGCACTGCTTCAGAAATACACCGACGTAACTCTTAAAGATATCGAGAGCGTGCGCATCCTTACTCTTGAGCCGCTTCGCTCTCTTGGGACCGACTACGAACTCGTTTCTCTGTTCGGTGGAAAAGATGGATATTTCAAAATGGTCGATGAGCTTCTTGATGTAATGTACACACAATAAAAATATGTTTACTCCCGCAACAATCAAATCAATCCAAGACATCATGCGCCAAGACATCGGCGTTGACGGTGATGCGACACGTTTATCCCAGATGGTTTGGCTCATCTATTTGAAGATTCTTGATGATGAAGATAAGGCACTCGAGATCCGCAAGGAGAAGTTCGTACCAACACTGCCGAAGAAGTATCAATGGCGTACATGGGCTGGTCCTCTTGATGGTATGACCGGCGACAAGCTCATCGAGTTTGTAAACAACGATCTACTGCCAGGACTTCGAGAGCTTCCGGAAAGCAGTAACAAAAGAACAGACCTTACACGCATGGCATTTCAGGATGTTTATAATTTCATGCGTAAAGGGACGCTTCTGAAGCAGGTCATAAACAAGATAAATGAGATTGATTTTAATACTTCAAAAGACCGACACGCTTTTAACGAAATTTACGAACGCCTTTTAAAGAGTCTCCAGAGTGCTGGAAACTTCGGAGAGATGTACACGCCTCGAGCCGTGACACAGTTCATTGTTGAAATGGTGAACCCACAAGTCGGCGAATCAGTACTCGACCCTGCTGTAGGTACAGGTGGTTTCTTGGTACATGCCCTTGAACATATGCGTAAGCAAGTGAAGTCAGTTAAGGATGAACAAAAAATCCAAGCAAGTATTCACGGTGTAGAGAAGAAACCTCTCCCATTTATGTTGCTTATCACAAACATGATGCTCCACGGTATTGAAGAGCCGGTGACTATGCGTCGTGGCAATACTCTTGAAAAGCCGATTCGTGACTATACGGACAGCGACAAGGTAGATTGCGTTGTTACAAATCCTCCTTTCGGTGGCACAGAAGAGCCTGGTATCGAGTCAAATTTTCCGAAAGAATTTCAAACACGTGAGACCGCTGATCTTTTCCTTGTACTCATCATGCGTCTACTCAAGAAAAATGGCCGTGCTGGTCTGGTCCTTCCAGATGGAACACTTTACGGTGAGGGAATGAAAACGTTAATTAAAAAAATGCTCTTAGAAGATTGTAATTTGCACACAATCGTACGTTTGCCTATGAATGTTTTTGCCCCGTATACGAGTATTGCAACTAACCTTCTATTTTTCACAAAAGGTAATCCTACTAAGGAGGTCTGGTTTTATGAACACCCATATCCTGATGGTAAAAGTAGTTATTCAACATCTAATCCAATTAATATTCAAGAATTTGACGCTGAAAAAGATTGGTGGACTAAGCGCACAGAAAACAAGCAAGCATGGAAAGTGTCGATTGAAGAAATCCAAGCAAGAAATTATAACTTAGACATCAAAAACCCGAACGCTCCAGTGGTTGCGCAACACGCACCCAAAGATTTATTAAAAACATATCTAGAGAAGCAACAAAAAATAAAATTACATCTCAAAAAAATTCAGGAATTCATCAATAAGAATTTTTCAGGTATTCATATTGATGAAAAAGATGATCTTACTGTTATCGCCGATAATTTACAAGATTTTATTAATGTACCAAATGGTATCGATATTTTGGAAAAGACGATTCTTGAGTATGCCTCTAAGGGTAAATTGAGCCATCAGGATCCAAAAGATGGTACGGGTAGTGAGCTTTATGAAAAGATACAAATTGAGAAATCAGAACAGGAAAAGGTTTTAAAAAATAGAAAAAGAAAAGCAAAATATAATACTTTAATAAACACTGGAGATACTCCTTTTATAATTCCAGAATCATGGAAATGGACTCGGCTAGGTGATTTAGGTCATACAGAGACGGGGTCAACTCCTCGTCAGACTGGAAATAGATTTAGTGCTGGGACAATTCCTTTTGTAAGGCCGGATAATATTAATTCTCTGACCGTTTCTAAGATTAAAGATTTTCTTACGGAGGATGATTTAAAAAATGGTGGCACACTAATACCAAAAGGGAGCTTATTGATGGTATGTATTGGAACTATCGGAAAAGCGGGTGTAGTAAGTCAGGATGTTTCATTTAATCAACAAATAAATGCAATCCATCCCTACAGTGGGGTTTTAGCTGATTATCTTCTGTACACATCAGCATCTCGATATTTTCAAGAACGTGCGTGGAAATTGTCTTCCAAGACCACTTTATCCATTCTTAATAAATCAAAGTGGGAAAGTATACCAATTCCTTTGCCACCTTTTGCAGAGCAAAAACGTATTGTAAAAAAAGTTGAAGAAGCGATGATCTTGATCAATCACTTGAAACAAGTGATTGAAGAGAAATAAATATGGAGAACTTACTCGATAAAGTAATAGAAGAGACGACCGATCAGGAAGTTAAAGCTGTCGCTCAGAGTATTGCTACTCTAGATTTAACTCCAGAAGAAATGGAGGCGAATTTGATAGCCTCAGGTCATTTTGTTCTCGAAAATAACCATGATAACCAAGTTTAAAAGCATTAAAAATATTGGGTCATTCTTCCACTTCGATTGGGATGCTGTTAATCCCTCATTACAGATTGATTCAAATGGCAATTCTATTCTCGATAGAAATAACGTTCAGAAGGTGATCAAAACCCAATTTAACAAACTCAATGTTCTATTTGGAGAAAATGGAACAGGCAAGACAACGCTGGTAAGGTTGTTCAAGGTATTAAATGAAGATTCTCCCAACTTCATACAAAAGAACTGGGATCATGATGGAGAGGCTTGTTCGTTTGAAATAGAGACCGATTCGACCCCTATATCGTTTAACGACGCAGCAGGTATTCAAGGTAACTTATTTAAGGATAAAATCTTAATTTTTGACCGGGATTACATTGATAGTTTTGTTCACTCATTTCCTACGGGGCGTGCGGCTAACCACAATAAGAATACGGGGAGTCTAATTCTATATCTCGGCAATTTTTTTCAGTACCGAACCCAGCTCAATAATCTCTCCCAACTCAAGAGGAATCTTCAGGAAAAAAGCGACAAGATAAAAAGTAAGAGAGATCAAGATTTTAGTACACTGAATCCAACAAGTTCTTACGGAGAAGTAAAGAATGCATTTAATACTTTAACGCCTGCAGAACTATTAGATTTGCCTGAGTGCACTAAACTACAACAAGAGACCGTCGAGAGCACCGAGAAGGAAATCAAAGAGGTTAATCAGAAGATAACGCAAGCTGATGAAATTCTAAAAACCACTCAACCAAAGAAGATTGGTGTTATAACCCCAGTCACTACAAGTGACATCGACGGGGCTTTCTCTTTCTCGGTCAGTACAGCCGCGGCAACAGCGATGTCACGAGTGGCTGGGAGGGAGGACTTTATACGGGAGGGTATCCAGATCACTCACGATCATAGTCTTGATGAGTGTCCGTTCTGCCAGCAATCCATAAAAGAAGAAGGCAAATATATCGATTCAATTTCTCAGTACGAATCCATATTTGATGCAACTTTTACTAGTGAGCAAGATCGGGTTAGGAGAGTACTTCAGACTTATAAGAGTAGCATCCTTAGTCTATTAGGTTTCCATGTGCCGGAAGGAAATGGTGAAGCGGTTACAAAGATAAACAGATTACTAAACCAAGATGATCATTTTCCTGATGTTGCTTTATCTGAGACAGACAAAAGGACTCTTGAGTTAGAATTGGGGAATATTGAAGCTAAGCAGGCAGATATAACAAAAGCTTTGTCGTCAAATGCCCGCGGTATTAATTTGATTGTTGATGGCTTGAATGGAAAGATTGATTTATATAACAAACAAGTGGAGCTTGTTGAGCAGAAGTTGTTGAAGGCAAAAAGCGATATTTCTTCAGGGGATCTTCCAAGACAAAAAGCTACTTTAGAAGCAAAACTTTTGCAGGAAGTTCTCAAACTCTTTGTGTGTAGATTTCACAATGAGCTCTCGCGCATATTCTCTCAGGAGACGGTGATACAAAAAAATGAGCAAACAGTTAGAAAGCTTGGTGAACTTTTTGAGTTGCTAAGGAAGAAGGTTGAAGATTTGTTCAAGGCTTTTGTGAGTACGTATTTCTCTGAGATTGAGAAGAATCTGTCTATATTTTGCCCTGGTCTCGAATTGAAAATCGTTGGAACAAATCCTCGCTATGACCTGAGAGTTGGTGTTTCCGGAGACGTTACATGCGGACTCGAGGTGCACTATAAAAACAGAGATCGTTTAAGAGACTTGAGCGAGGGTGAAAAACAAGCTATTGCACTTAGTTATTTCTTAGCATTTTTAAATAAAGAAACTAATAAGAATGAAAAGATTGTCGTCTTTGACGATCCAATAAACTCCTTTGATTCCGGTCGCAGAAAGCAGGCGGCAGAATTGATTCACAAAGAGGCCATAAATTTTGGACAGCTTTTTGTCTTTACTTGTGACTCTTTGTTTAGAAGTTATTGTCTCAAGGTAAGTAATAAACGTCTTGGAAATCAAAGAAACTTCTATTACATATTAAAATCTGCATCTTCCGCAATTCATTATCGACCAAAGGAGTATCAAACAATTTACTCATCCTTCAAACAGGATTTTAGAAATATTGGGTCTGTAGCAGGAACAGACGACATGATTGTCGTATACGGTCAAAAGCTTCGCTACTGTTTAGAGGAGATTAAAGATAGACACCTTGGTTATTCCGAGGACAAATTTGAGGATATTTTAAATGCAGTTGAGTCAGGTAGAATCACGAGTTTAATTTCGAAACTTGATGAGATACGCGAGCTGTATTCTTACTGTAATACAGGAGGTCTAGCTCACTTCCCCAAAGATGGGCAGACTTCGTGGAATGAGATAAAAGGTCAGATCGGCAAATATATGAGACTCGGACTATAAAAATATGCTCGATAATTATTTAAAACAAACAAAAGGTTTTGAATCTACTGTCGAGAAAGGTAAGACATGGTTGGAGTCGCATGGCTCAATTAAAAACGATATAGATAAAGCTCTTGGTGGCCTGAATCAATTATCTTTTGCAATTCCAATATTTGGAGGATCCGGCGATGAATTTAAAACAATTCAACCATGGCATCATATATTTTTTGAAGCTGATCAGGATTTAGATTCAGCAATCTTGTTGATGATGATGGGATTTTACAAAGACAGCTTCAGGTCGCTAAGAAGTTTTTTGGAATTAAATATTTTTGCTCTTTATAATTTCGTAAATGAAGATAAGGAAAATTTTCAGAAATGGCTTAGCGGAAAAGATCATACCCCGGGAGTTGGCGACATGCTTCAAAAACTTGGCGAAAAGAGTCCGGAATTTAAGATACTTGATGAAAAACTAGACTGGAATAAAGAGGTTAAATCTTTGTATAAAGAGCTTTCTGGTTTTATGCACACACAGGGTGCTCTGCATACTCACACTTCACTAAGAAATAGCAATATGACTAGTTTCAGTGAGACTGGTATGCAGACAGGCACTGAATTATTGCTTAGGGCAATTCGTCTGACGGCGATGGGTTTTGTGGTAAATTTTCCCATGTCTTTTCAAGCTTTACCACTTTTTGAGAAGTTTGCTTTCAGTCCGCCAGCCGGAGGATTTCTTGATGAAGGTCAGGTTGAGAGTGTTAAGTCTATATTTCCTAATGAGGTTTCAAAAAAGATTTCGGATATCTGTCTTGCAAATGAGGATGCAAATTCTTTGGCTGATGGAGTGAGGTCGATGCCCGATCAGACGGAAGAAGAGATCCTTGAAAGCTTAAAAAGAACTCTTGAGTCTAATGAGTTCAAAAACAGTAAAGTAGAAATACTACAAATGATAAAAGATGGTGAATATGGTAAGGCGATTGCTTTTGTGACTGCAACGCAAAGAGCTATGATGCGTGCCATGACAGGGGTCTTATTCAATCCCTTCTATATATCCAAAGATATTCCTGAATAATTATGACCGCAACCTCTACTCCATTAAGCACAGATTTTCCAAGGCAGGTAGTCGAACTACTTCTTAACGCTATTGATGAAGGAACGAAACAAGCAGCCAGAATGCTTTGGAGTATTCTAACTTCATTTCTTTCAGAACACTGGATTGCAGTATTGGTAGGATTGTTTGCAATCTTTATTTTCGCGCTCGTTAGAGCATTTGCGACCGGGCGTTGGGCAATGCTTGGCAGTGTGGCCTACAATTATCTATACTTCGGTGCTCTATTTCTCATTGGTACGATCTGGGGTCCTGAAGTATTCGCTAATGACTACTTCAAAATAGTCCTCGTTATCCTTTATGTTGTCTGTTTTGTTATTACCGGCAAATTCTTGAGCCAGATTGGCGTTCGTCGTTAAAGAGTACGTGTGAGCGATGGCAATGTGATAAAAAACATTTTATAAATTTCGGAGTAAAATAAACTATGAAAATCAACAACACATTCAAACTCATCATCGCTATCGTAGTTTCAGAGCTAGCCGGTATCATCGGATCGGTATTTACCACACCGTCCATTGCTGGCTGGTATGCAGGGATTGTTAAGCCAGCTCTCAATCCTCCGGCATGGGTGTTTGGACCGGTCTGGACGACACTGTTTGCTCTCATGGGCATTGCGGCCTTTCTTGTTTGGAAAAAAGGACTGGATCGCAGGGATGTAAAAATTGCTCTCGGCATATTCCTTGGTCAGCTGGTCTTGAACACCCTTTGGTCAATTATCTTTTTCGGTCTGCACACTCCCGGCGGTGCGCTTATTGAGATCGTATTCCTCTGGCTCGCCATCCTCGCCACGATCATTGCGTTTTATAAAATCTCTAAACCGGCCGCTTGGCTCCTCTTGCCATACATTCTATGGGTCAGCTTCGCCGGATATTTGAATTACTCAATTTGGCAATTAAATTCAGCTGGTTCGGGACAGGTTGCTTGCACGCAGGAAGCCAAACTTTGTCCGGATGGATCGTATGTCGGTCGTACTGGACCCCAGTGCGAATTCGCCGCATGCCCGAGCAATGATCTCTGGAAGACCACGACGAGCAACGGCATAACATTCCAGTATCCGGAAACCCTGCTCACTACCTACATCAACGCGCAGGACTGGCCGCCACAAGTTCAGGTTTTGAGTGAGCCCTTTACCTGCACCGAAGCCGGATTGGAAACCGACCGGGCCGGACAGACCACGAAGCGTATGGTAGATGACCGGACATATTGTGTGACCAAAGAAAACGAAGGTGCGGCCGGCAGTATTTATACCAACTATGCTTATGCTTTTCCTAAGGATGGCAAGACAATTATTTTCACGTTCAGCTTGCGAGCCGTGCAGTGCGCCAACTACGAAGATCCGCAAAAGACCGCCTGCGAAAATGAGCGATCAGCGTTTGATCTCGACAGCACGGTTGATCGGATGGCAAGAAGCATAAAATTACAATGAGAAAAAAGCGAAATCCAAAATTTAAGGTCGAGGTGATTTATAGAGATGTTCCGGACAAGAAAGACCGGCTACACCAACTTTGGGATTTGCTGGTCTCTTTGCCCGATCCTGAAAGTGTTAAAAATAAAAGCAATGATTCCATCCAAAAAGCAAATTGATGAACTAAAGGAATTGGTCAAGCGAGATTTCGGTGTTGAGTGGACTGATCAGGAGGCATCGGATGAGACATTTAATCTGCTTAACTTTTATGATGCTCTGGCGAGATTCGCCATGGAGGACATCCAAAAGTATATCGATACCGGCGGCGAGCCGAGTTTTGCAGGACCGGATTATGATATATGGTTAGCCGAGCAGGCGGAAATCGTTAAAAAGATTCAGGCCAGTAAGAAGATTGGCAAAGGCTCGTAGGGATGAGTCATATTTGCTTAATTTTTGAAAAGTTAAGCAAATCGTCCCACGCTCTCAAATTTGGTTTTATGGCTCGTCAGTGTTGCAATTGGTGCAAAGCTCTTACTCTCGGCACAAAGCTCGCCACAAGGGCAAACACGTGGCAACAACCGGGGCGTTTATTTGGGAGCCGATGTGGTCTGGAATGATCGCGATTTTTCTGATAAAATTACGGTTGTAAAAGGCAGGTTCCATGTGTTTAGGCATAAAGCGTTGAAAAGTCCGGAATTATGCCTGCCTCCGGGAGGACGACCGTTAAAAGGTCTTTAATCTCTCGGATATTTCGGAGAATTCCGTTCCAATTCAATTCCTCGATGGGCCGGCAACACTATGAATCAAAGTCGTTTCTAAAACTTCCTCAAAAGAAAAAGGCGGGAGAATGGCGGCAAACGCCTTTGCCAGCA
>CAYITW010000023.1:0-11191 GCA_964366395.1 uncultured Candidatus Saccharibacteria bacterium | reverse complement strand
GGAAAAACCGTAAAGAAAATAGTAGCACGTTTTCCGTCTCTTGTTAACTCAACATTTGTTACTGTTAGAAGTGAAGTACCATTGCCGTTTAGTGATAAAAAGCGAGCTCCACAATCCCTAAGTATTTCTTTAATTTTATCATCCCTATTGCTCATGTTATTTTTCAATGATGATAAAGTTATCAATAAAGTCTCCCTGAGCTATCTCAATATTTGAAACTATAAGTGCTCCAAACTCTCTACCTTCTTTCACTTCATCCACAGCTACTTTTTGCTGTTGAAGTTCACGAATTTTACCGACTCCAATTTCCGCATCTCTTCTTATAATTTTCACATCAGCTCCGAGAGCTATACTTCCTTTCTCAACTCTGCCACCTAGAATTTGTTTGTCTTTAATTTTACTAAAGATTTTCATAATTTTCGCTCTGCCTAGAGACTCAACGACTTTTTCTTTCGGTGTTTTATTTACCAAAGCTTCTTTTATCCACTCGTTCATTTTATAAATAATGTCAAAAGTTATTATTTCAATCCCATCTCTATCAGCAAGGTGTTTTGCGGGGGAATCAATTTTTACATTAAAACCCACAATAATTGCCTTTCCCTTTCCATTTGCCAAACGGACATCATTTTCAGAAATAGCACCTATTCCACAGGATATAATTTTTACTCCAGTTCGTTCCGAACACATTTTTTTTATTTCAGAAGTCATTGCTTCCAGACTACTACCTGTATCAGCTTTTAAAATAAAAGGAATGTTGTTTGTAGGGGCTACGATGTCATCTAGAGTTACGTTATTATTTTTCTCTCGTTTTCTACTTTTTTCCATTTCTACGTATTCTCTTGCATCTTCTCTTTCCTTATAAACCTTAAAAACTTCTCCTACCTCTGGTAGTTCATCCCAGCCAATAATTTTTATCGGGCTTGGGAAGGTGGCAGTCTCCTGTGGTTTTCCAAGATAGTTTTCCATTATCCTAACAGGGCTACTCGCTGTTCCCGAAACAATATACATACCTTTTTCAATCGTGCCATTTTTTATAATACAAGTTGCTGAAATTCCTTTTTGAATATCGCGATTGCTCTCAATAACTATTCCTTCTGCTGGAACAGTGGGGTCACCACTCAGGGTTTCCATTTGAGCCATAAGAATTATCATATCCAGCAAATCATCCACTCCTTGACCTGTTTTTGCTGAAACTGGCACACAAGGAATGTCACCCCCAAAACCCTCAATATATATTTCATTTTCTCCTAAATTTTGTTTTACTCGCTCTACATTTGCATCAGATTTATCGATCTTATTTATTGCTACAATAAAAGGAGTCTCACTCTCCCTGATAAGTGATAGCGCTTCTAGGGTTTGCGGTTTTACTCCGTCCTCCGCAGATACTACAAGTACGGCAATATCAGCTACGCCGGCTCCTCGTTTCCTAATACCACAAAAGGCTTCATGTCCAGGAGTATCAATAAAAGTAATCGCATATTTTTTACCATCCTTAGCGGAATGAACTACTTCATAAGCGGAGATGTGTTGAGTAATCCCGCCAGCTTCGTTTAGAGGCTCTTTACTTTTTCGTATATAAGAAAGTAGAGTGGATTTACCATGGTCTATGTGTCCCATTATTGCCACAACAGGAGGTCGCAGAGTTTTTTGATTTTCTTTTTTCATGGCAGTTAAAATTTAAGTTCATATTCGTCAATTATTTCAGTTGGTTTTTTGAACTTGAAACAACCCCCTTTTCCTCTTCAGTTAATTCAAAACTACTTTCAAATTTTGCAAGTGGTTTGGAAAACATGCTTACTCTATCTCTAGAATAAAGACTAGAAATTACGACTCCATCCCCGTTTTCATTTAAAAAAGAAGTTGAGAAGCTTTGATTCCCGCCATCGCCTGTACCCTTGAAAGGATTGAAGCGAACAGTTTCGACTGCTTGGACACTTCGCTTCAGTCTTTTTTCGACGTTGATGAAGTGATTTAGTGCTTCCTTTTGGAATTCATTTAACTTTTCCAGGTTTCTGTTTCCTGAAACAATAGAATCTTCAAGTGATTTTCCATCTTTACCTTTTAGGAACCCCCCAATCTTTATTTCAAGTCTTATGATCCAACCTATAAGTATTACGACAAGACCTACCAGAACATATGTAATATATAATGGATCAAAAATCATAAGGGAACCTTACCACATTTTATTGTTTTTTGCAAAAAAGCAGGTATGATATGAGGAATGAAGTTTTGGAGAAAACAACGAATATTTCTAGATTACGCCTCTATTACTCCTGTATCAAAAGAGGTTTTGGTGGAGATGGAGAAGTGCCAGAAAGAAGTATTTGCAAATCCTTCCGCTCTGTACAGCGAGGCTCTTTTGGCAAAAGAGTTTGGTTTGAAAGCTAAGGAGAGGATTGCAAAAATATTAAACGTTTCAAAAAATGACATTATTTTTACAAATGGCGGAACAGAAGGAAATAACCTTGCAATTCTCGGTGTTTTCGAAGCACTTGGACACAGCGTTTCCAAGCCACACTTTATTACAACAGTTATTGAGCATCCTTCCATTCTCGAGGTTTTTGCTGAAATAGAACGAAGAGGTGGGGAAGTCACCTATGTTTCTGTAAATGGGGAAGGAATTGTAAACCCAAAAGATATTCGCTCTGCTCTGAAAGAAAATACAGTTCTGGTTAGTGTCATGTACGCAAACAACGAGATAGGAACTATTCAGCCAATCAAGGAGATTGGAAGAATGATTAAAGATTCAAGACTCAAGAATAAAACAAACTTGCCGTACTTCCACACGGATGCTTGTCAGGCTCCACTTTATTTATCTGTTGACTGTCTTAAACTTGGTGTGGACATGATGACTTTGGATGGAATAAAAATGTACGGTCCAAGAGGTTCGGGGGTTCTTTATGTTAAACCTTTTGTAAATATTAAGCCAATAATTTTTGGCGGGGGACAAGAAAAAGGTTTGCGAAGCGGTACCGAAAATATTCCTGCACTTGTTGGTTTTGCAAAAGCTCTAGAGATGGCGTACGAGATGAGAGAACCCGAATCAGAAAGGTTGGTGAAAATCAGAGATTATGGAATAAAAGAAATTTTAAAAAATTTTCCAAAGGCTAACCTAAATGGTTCGGAAACACTGAGACTTCCTAATAACATAAATATTTGTTTCCCAGATTTGGACGCTGAATTTGCTGTCATTTCATTAGACGTTGCTGGAGTTTCAGCTTCGTATTCATCTTCTTGTCGAACGCTTAAAGAAGACTCTTCTTCCTACGTCGTAGAAAGTCTGGGGAAAAAGGATTGTAGTACATCCAGTCTTCGTTTTACCCTTGGCAGAGAAAGTACGAAGGGGGATGTAGATTATCTAGCCATTTCTTTAAAGAAAATAGTAAAGTAAAGTGTTATGTTATAATAACTAGTCATGGAAGACCTAAATAAAAATCAAATCGTTCTCCTAACTCTTCTTGTCAGCTTTGTCACATCTATTGCTACAGGAATTATTACTGTATCTCTACTTCAAGAAGCACCACTCGAGGTTACACGAACGATAAATCGTATTGTTGAAAAAACGATAGAAACGGTTACTCCTTCTACCATACTAGTTCCAGGGCCAAAAGAAGTGACCACGGTAATCGTCAAAGAAGAAGACCTGATCATCGACTCAATAAATAAAAATATAAAAAGCATTGTTCGAATTACAGAAGAAGACCCTGTTACTGGTACGAGTATTTTTTATGGAATAGGTTTGATCGTTGAAATCAGTGGAACTATTAGTGCAGATAGAAAAGTTATCGTTCCAACCAGTACTTACAAAGTTACAATGAGTGATGGAAAGGAGTTTGACTTAAAACCTCTAGACCCAGAAAAACAGACAAACTTTATTTTGTTTAAAGTGGTCATACCAGAAAAAACCACATACACATTTACTCCTGCCAAATTTTCTGATGTTGAGCCAAAGCTCGGCCAAACACTTATAGGTTTAGGTGGCAGTATTTCTAACGCTGTATCAGTTGGTAGGGTTACTGGTCTTGAAATTAAAGATTCTATAGTTGGGACTACTACCGTGAAATACCTTGCAAGCATTGAATCAGATTTAACTTCAAAGGATTTGGTTAACGGGAGTCCAATTTTCAATCTATCAGGTGATGTGGTCGGCATTAAACTTTCTTCCGATACCAGTGGTGACTTTACTCCGACAGCATCACTTAAGAAGGATTTTGCCACACTTACAGCAGTACCACCAAAGGCTCCGTAGAGTCCCCTCAAATATTTGACCAGAGACCAAAATGCGGTATAATTGGGGTTAAATATGCCACCTTTTAAAGACTTTACAACGAAAGCCAAAGAAGCCATACGCAAGGCGCACGAGCTGGCTATTGAGAGAGGGCAAAATCATGTAAATCCACTACATCTTTTAACAGCTCTGGTCTTTCAAGAAGAGAGTGTGGTTACATCCATTTTGGACAAACTACAGATAGATACTGTACTTCTTTCCGATACACTTATAGAAAACATTGAGGGGACAGAATCAGGACAAACACTATCTGCATCTTACCAAATGTATCTTACTCCGGAGCTTGCTCAAACAATAGAAATGTCTGGTAAACAGACCTCTCTTTTGGGTGACCAGTTTGTTTCTACGGAACATCTTTTTCTGGCGCTAATTGAAGTTCCAAGTGTGGCGCGAGATCTTTTGATGAAGTTTAAAATAACCAAAGATTCTGTGGTAAGGGTTTTGGATGAGATTAGAAGCACAAAAACTCCAGAAACAGACGCGCCAAAAAAATTTAAGACACTCACAAAGTACACAAGAAATCTTACAAAGCTTGCTAGTCTAAATAAACTTGACCCAGTTATCGGTCGCGATGATGAGATTTCTCGCATTATCCAAATTCTTTCAAGACGGACAAAAAATAACCCGATTCTTATCGGTGAAGCTGGAGTAGGAAAGACAGCTATTGTCGAAGGTTTAGCTACTAGAATTTCAATGGGCGAAGTGCCAGAATCACTTCGTGACAAAGAACTTGTTTCTCTAGACCTCGGACTTCTTATTGCAGGAACAAAGTACAGAGGAGAATTTGAAGAGAGATTAAAAAATATTTTGAAAGAAGTAGAAAAGTCAGATGGCAAGATTATCCTTTTTGTTGATGAGATACACACTAATGTAGGTGCTGGTTCTGCTGAAGGGTCATTGGATGCCTCAAACATGTTAAAACCTGCTTTGGCTCGTGGGGAACTACGTGCGATTGGCGCGACAACTCTGAAAGAATATCAAAAACATATAGAAAAAGACCCAGCACTCTCAAGGCGATTCCAGCCTGTTTATGTCAATGAACCGAGTGTGGAAGATGCAATAACTATTCTCCGCGGACTTAAAGAAAAATATGAACTTTATCACGGCGTTCGGATTACGGACGAGGCAATTATCTCTGCAGTAAACTTAAGCTCAAGATATATAACTGACAGATTTCTGCCAGACAAAGCGGTGGACCTTATAGATGAATCTGCCTCATTTCTTAAAATTTCTTTAGAAAACAAACCACCTATTTTGCAAACTGCTCACTCAAAAATTGTAAAACTACAAATAGAACTTGAAGCTTTGAAAAAAGAAACTGACTCAAAGTCAAAAACACGCACAAAAGAGATTGAGAAAGCCATAGCGGATTTGAAAGAAGAAACTAGTGAGATTGAGCTTAAATGGAACAATGAAAAAGAAACAGTAAATGATATTAAGTCTATAAAAAAACGACTAGAGGAACTTCGCAGAGAAGCTGATTTGGCTGAAGCAAAAACCGACTTGAGTTTAGCTGCTGAGATTCGATATGGAAAAATCCCAGCACTTACGAAAGATTTGGACTCAAAATCAAAAAGGTTAAAAAAACTTCAGAGTTCTCGTAGAATTCTAAAAGAAGAGATTACGGAAAATGATATAGCAAACATTGTTTCAAAATGGACTGGTGTTCCTGTTTCTCGAATGCTTGAAGAAGAGGCAGATAAGCTTAACCGAATGGAGGATGTACTTCAGAAGAGGATTGTCGGACAAAAAGAAGCGGTGCAAAAAATAACGGATACTATTAAACGCAGTCGAGCGGGGATAGCAGATCCAAACAGACCTATTGGCTCCTTCTTGTTTCTCGGTCCCACTGGAGTTGGAAAGACAGAACTAACGAAGGCTTTAGCTCAGTTTATGTTTGACGATGATAAAGCTTTGATAAGAATCGACATGTCTGAATTTATGGAAAAGCATAGTGTTTCTAAAATTATCGGTGCGCCACCGGGATATGTCGGTCACGAGGAAGGTGGAACTATTACAGAAATGATTCGTCACAGACCGTACTCGGTTGTGCTTTTCGATGAGATTGAAAAAGCTCATCCAGAAGTGTTCAATATCCTTCTTCAAGTTTTGGATAACGGACGCCTAACTGATGCAAAGGGAAGAGTGGTTAATTTCAGAAATACGGTGATAATTTTGACTTCAAACATCGGTGCTAGATACATAGACAAGATGGAGAAAATCGGTTTTGCTTCAGACAAGACAGAAAAAACAAGCTACAACGACGCAAAAACAAAAGTGCTAGACGCTTTGAAAGACCACTTTCGACCAGAATTTCTAAATCGATTGGATGATATAATAGTCTTCGATATTTTGAGTAAAGAGGCGATTGTGGAAATTGTTAAAATTCAAGTTGATATTGTCCGTGAAAGATTACAACAAAAAGAAATCAAGATTACTATTTCTCCCGCAGTTTATGACCATTTAGCAAAAGAAGGGTATAGTCCGCAATACGGCGCAAGACCTCTTAAACGTTTGATACAAACTAAGATTTTAACCCCAATTGCAGGGCTGATGATCAGTAAAGGTCTCTCCAAAGGTGGTGCTATTTCTGTGGACATCAAGGATAAAGAATTTACTTTCGCTGTTAAAAAAGGTAAGAACGGTTCGTTTGTGACTGACAGTTTTATTCACGACGGAGCATTGGCTAACTAGGACTTCCACATTTGGCCAATTTCTAACGTGTAAAATTTGAAAATAGGTTGGAGGCGTACAGTAGTACGGTGACAATCATTTTTAAATTTTACACGCGACCTTGTCTCAAATCTGACAATCCTAGTGCGTATGGATTTAGATCTTTTCTTGTGTTAAAGTATTTAAGTTTTACAAACGCGTCGGTACTCAAGTGGTCAACGAGGGGAGACTGTAAATCTCCTAGCTTCGGCTTCCGTTGGTTCGAATCCAACCCGGCGCACAAATGAATTCTATTCGGAAATCACCCTTATTTTAAGGCTTATTTTATGCTTGACAAATTACTCTAATGGGTGTATAATAATATTTAGTAAAGTTGTTCTAAGAAAGCTCTCAAATTTGGTGGTTTTCTTGGGACAATTTCGTCCCGAGTTCTTTGAGGAGATCAGCTATGAACTTGAACGGAAAAGTGCTTAAGATTCACAAGTTCGATGGCGAATCGTATCGTTCGGGCGGTCGATGGAATCCTGGAAGACTCAGTTTGATGCTGGAATTCAAAGCTGAGGGCATTGAATCCGGCATGGCTAGGCTCGATGGTTTCTTTCGAGGACATCTCGGCGATCTTGATAGGGTTACACGAACTGCTATCAAACGGACGAAGCCGAAGGAAGTCGTCCTGTCCACCCGAACCTACACAGATCCTTACGGAGAAAAGAGCACGCTTTACGTTATCCATAAGTCGATCATGGAAGCTTGGCTCGACCGAGTCGAGCAAGTGCTCGATAGGATCGATCTTGAGCGAAAACTCAACTCTGGAAGTCAGGAACTGGTCAGCGAGAAGTAGTTCTTTTGGGCGACAGAACATCGTCGCCCTCCCATCAAAGTTTTTAAACTTTTGAAAATTTTGATGGGATCAATTTCGATTAATGTTCTTTGAGGAGTGAACCATGAATCCAGTGAGAGATATGCTAGAGAGAGTGGTGTCCGAAATGGATGCCTCGAATGCTTCCGTGACGAATCTGACCTACGATCAGGTTTGTCGGACTTTGAAATTCTACTGTGGCTTTAATCCAAAGACCGCGGAGGGTATCAAATCACGGATAGCAAATGGCCTGCCAAGTCTGAAGAACGTTTCCGTTCAGATGACTCAGGGCGGTCTCAATCCCATTGTCCGGTTCACTATGACGGATGGGACGCAAAGAACGTTCCGTTATTGCTGAACACCTCGCTCTATCAGCCCTGTTTCAGACAAGCCCTGTGCCTGTCGGAGGCGGGGCTTTTGTTTTATAAAAATCTCGCAAACTCACTCAAATCTGGAACGTAAGGAGACACCCCACTTTTCATAATCTCAGTTCTAACATCCTCCAGTACACTGCACAAGCGACTCCCGAAAGGGAGTTTTTGATTTAAATCGAATTAAATACTATACTAGGCATAGAACAAAGTTTGAAAGAAGGAGTTTCAGATGAGAAAATTCGAGCTGGTGATTTTGCTACTTTTTGCCTTACCCGCCGTTACTTACGCTCAAGATGAGGAGAAAAAGAACGAGAATGGGCAAGTCAAGCAGGTGCCTAAAGAAGAGCCGAGAATAAACCTCAAAGGGCTCATTTCCCAATCCATGTCGTTTCTCGTAATCGAGCATGCGATACGGATGGGCGACCCGCAAACACGAAACGAGCTCCGAGGACCTTTTTTCAGTGATTGGTTCAATTCAGTCGCTTCGATCAAAGGTTGGGACGACGGCGACGGCTTTGTGCCCAACTGGGTGGGACATCCCATGCAAGGCTCAGTGTCGGCGTTTATCTTTGCGAACAACCACAAACCATCTCAGAATATCAAGTTTGGTTTGAACAAGGAATACTGGCGAGCTAAGCGGGCGCAGTTCATCTACGCTGTCATATACAGTGTAATGTTTGAAATAGGCCCACTTTCGGAAAGTTCTCTGGGTAACTTGGGTTTTAAGCAAGGCAAGAACACTTACATTGACCATGTGGTGACTCCCATCGCGGGAATCCTGTGGTCAATAGGTGAGGATGCCATGTACCAATATTTGATTCTGCCAGTTAGTCGGTGGAACCCAAAAGTTGGTAATGTCGTGTTAGTTATATTGAACCTCACACGTTCGACAGCCAATGCTCTTTCGTTTCAATACCCTTGGCGGGGTACGCTCCCTAGGTAACTCCTCTACTTATCGCAAGTAGGGGAGTTTTTGTTAATTTTGACAATTTTATAAAAGAGACCTATGATTGATATTGATGGATGTTCGGTTTATTAAAATTAATTTATATTTACTATGGGAATGGAATCACCTGCATCTAACGAACAACAAATAGAAGATTTAAAAAGAAGGATTGCTGAACTCTCTACTGATATTGATAGTAGAGAGGCTGATGAGGAGGCATTTTGGGCAAGAGAAAGGGCTAAGGGAACGACGGCTACAGAGGGAATAACTACAAATAGAGATACTTTAGAATTGATGGATCGCAGGTCCGCACTTATTAATGAGTTATCAGCACTTGGCGGGAAATTAGAGTAATTAGTCTCGCAAGCAATTTTCCAGACTTCATTTGCATTTTCCAGCTATTTTTGCTAACTTATACGAACTATGTCACAAGATAGATTAATTCCGCTAAGAAACAAAGAGTCTGGGGAAGTATACTGGACTTCAAAAAACAAGCGAAAAGTCGAGAGAAAAATCGAGCTTAAAAAGTATAGTAAAAAACTTAGAAAGAGAGTTAGTTTCAAAGAAGCTAAAAAATAACAAAAATTCGCCAAAGGGGCGATTTTTTGTTATCTTATAAAGAATATTGGGGGATTAGTTAAGTGGTATAACAGCGCTCTCCAAAAGCACTGTCGGGAGTTCGATTCTTCCATCCCCCGCAAAAAGCGTAGCTTTTTTGCAAGGGGATGAGTAGAGTCTGGGAGACTCTACGTGAAGAATCGAAGCCTGTTTGAGATATTTTTAGATTTTAAGAACAAAAATATCCAAACACGGGTACTGCTCCTGTAAGGAGAGATTCTTCCATCCCCCGCAAAAAGAAAAACCCGCTAGTCGTGAAACTAGCGGGGAAGTACCACCTACCATACTTATGTAGGTTAGGAAATCAAAGCACTGAGACCAAGAACGATGGCACCAGTGGTGAAAAGAGCGATGGCCAAGACGATACCTCGCCAGACACGGTTGATTGTCTGGTTATCGGAAGGCATTACCTTCCAGTTTCCAATCTGTACCAACGGCAGGTCGTCAGTCATCAGTAACCTCCTGACCTTTTATACTACAGGTCTTTTTATCTGTCAAGAAAGCTGTGGATTTCTTTTTCGATCCTCTTTGTTTCTTCTAGTTGAAACCATTTAATTCTTTGATCTCTTTTAAACCAAGTAATCTGGCGTTTAGAGTATCTCCAAATTTCTGTTTCTAGTTTTTCTACGAGTTCTATTTTACTAAGCTTGTTTTCCAGATAGTCAGCTAGGTATTTGTATTCAAGTCCAAACTCTCGCATTCGTTTAAAAGACAATCCTTTTTTATTAAGTTTCTTTGCTTCCTCTATCATTCCATCTCTAATTCGCGCGAATAGACGAATAGATATTTTTTTCTTTAATTTAGTGTCTGGCAGAGTCAAACCGACTTGTAGTATTTCATAAGGGATTTTTTGCTTATTAATATTTGGAACATAGCCTAGTTTTGTTGCTATTTCGATAGCACGAATTAGTCGGACTTTGTTTTTCGTGTCTATATTTTTAAGCCTCTCATTATCTAATTTTTTTAACATGAGAACTAAATTATTCAAGCTTTTCTTCTCAAGTTTTTTACGAAGATTTTTGTTTGGCGGAACTTCTGGTAAAACTATCCCATCAACAATAGATTGTATGTAAAAACCAGTGCCTCCGCATATAATAGGGAGTTTACCTCTAGAAATAATATCTTTAATTTTTTCTTTGGCTTGTTTTTGCCATTCTGCAACAGTAAATATTATTTTTGGAGATACTACATCTAAAAGCCAATGATGAATTCCGCGCATATCTTTTTTACTAATTTTTCCTGTGCCAATATCCAAACCTTTATACACCTGTCTTGAATCAGCAGAAATAACCTCGCCGTTAAATTTACGAGCTAGTTTAACAGCTAAACTACTTTTACCTGTAGCTGTGGGGCCTAATATAACAAGTACCTTGTCCATTGGTGAGTGCCTACAACTCGGCACGAACTTATTTTATCAAAAATCAGCCCTGATT
>CAYITW010000022.1:0-11738 GCA_964366395.1 uncultured Candidatus Saccharibacteria bacterium | reverse complement strand
CTGGACGCCACTACGATTAGTTATATTTCTGAGGAGCCTATTTATACACCGAGACAATCTTACGAACAAAAAAGAGTCCATGGAGGAAATTATGGTTGTGAAGACCCAAGACTGACAAAGATTGGAAAAACTATATATATGTTTTATACAGCATACAACGGAGTAAGTCCTCCAGCTGTGGCTCAGACCCATATCTCTGAAAAAGATTTTAAAAATAAAAATTGGAAATGGAGTAAACCAGTTCTAGTTACGGCAGATGGTGTTGATGACAAAGATGGATGTTTGCATCCAGAAAAAGTGGGCGGCAAGTACTTTCTTTTTCATAGGGTTAATAATTCTATTTGTGGAGATTATGGAGCAACACCAGAGTTTAAAGAGCGAAATAGTTTTAAAAATATTCCAATACTACACCCGAGGCCTGGAATGTGGGATGCAAAAAAAGTTGGAATTTCTATACCACCCATTAAAACTTCTAAAGGTTGGATTCTCCTTTATCATGGCGTATCAAATAGGTCTAGATATAGAATCGGAGCAGTATTACTCGATTTAAAGGACCCAACTAAAGTTCTTTCCCGTACTACAGATGCAATTTTTGAACCAAGGGAGGCTTATGAAATAGAAGGACAAGTCAGTTTTGTAGTTTTTCCATGCGGTGCTACAGTAAGAGGTGATAATATATTTATGTATTATGGAGGAGCGGACTCAATAATCGATGTCGCATCAGTTTCGCTGAAAGAGTTATTAAACACACTAACAAAATAATATGAGTGAAGGAATACCAATACCAGAGGCAATACCAAATGATGAAGAAATAAAAGCAAAAAAAGTCGCTCTAGAGGAAAGACTTAAATCAAGTCCAGATTTAATAAATGATTCTGGATTTAGAACTGAAATTATAGCGTGGGTTGATGAAAGTCAGAGGTGGGTCACCTCAGTTGGTACAGCTAGAGCAAATATTGTTCATAATTTGAGGTTAATGGATTTGTATCGGGCGGGTGGGGATATGGACACAGCTTTAAGCTCGGCAAGACACGCCTACTTTATGGCGACTGCAGAGTAACAATGGGATATTGTAGAAGATATTTTAGACGAGTTTCCAGAGTTGGGTCAAGAGACAGATTTTAAAGAATAACCCTTCTTTTATTTAGTATCCTTAAGGGCAAGAGAGTATCTAGTTCCTAGTATCATAATAGACCCAATAACTATAAAGGCGTATTGGAATGGAATGAATTGAAACATAAGAGTTGCCAATACAGGCATGACTATAAATGAGATGGGGCGAGTAACACGAAAGAAACTTATTACATCTGTTTTTTCTTTATCAACTTGTTTGAAAAAGTAGCTATCACTACTTATCTCAACAAAACTTGCTCCAACACGAGTTAAAAACAAAGCAGTGGCCCACACCCAGAATATTTTTACAGTAATAAAACTTAAAAATAAAGTTGAAAGTCCCATAATAACAAATCCTATCGTCAAAAACTCCTTTTCTCCGTATTTCAAATCGGCAAGCTCTCCAACAGGTAGCTCAAAAAGAATAAACGGTAAAAGCATAATCGTGAATATACCACCTATTTCTGGCCAAGAAAAATGAATAACCGTGTTGAGGTATATTGGTGTATAAATTATCATAAAAGCATAAAACGCTTGAAGCAGGAATTGCGCAATAAAAACATTGTATAAATTTTTATTTTTAATATATTCAGAGATAGTTTCCTTTATATTAATGTGTTTTATCGGATCAATCTTTACATCCTTATATTTTTTAATCAAAAAATATAGAGGAATAAGTAAAATAGCCGACAGAATATACACATTTGGGTAATTATTTTTGACCAAGAGCAATGCAACTAGTGCTGGGGCGCAGACCAGAGTTAAGTTTGTAATAGTTAGATATGTTGCTCTTATACTGCCAGTTTCAGACTCATCTTTAGTAAAATCTTCTATAAACAAGTCAAATCCAAATAATAAGAGTGAAATTACAACTGTGTGGAAAAGAAAATACAAACCAATTAGAAATGAGTTGGATGATACCGCTAATCCAACTAAAGCTAAAAATTCCAAACACAAACAATACATAACAAATCTATAATTTCCAATTTTCTCCAATATTCTTGAAGCAACCAAAAGAAGAATTGTATTGGCAATCGAGGCGATTATATATAGGGAAGAAACTTGTGTTTCAGTGAAAAACTGCGAAAGAAAAGATGAGTTAATGTAAATAATCAGTGCATAGTGTAGTCCAAGAAACACATTGGACAAAAAAAGAGTATTAAGCAATTTGCCTTGTTTAAAAGGTAAGAGTATTTTGTCCATATACAAGTATATTGTATATTAAATCTAACTTATACTCCAAGGATAACCGGTATAACAATAGGTTTTTTGGCAGTTTTTTGGAATAGGAATCGTCCGATATCATCTGATAGAGTTGACTTCACAAAATCAAAGTTTATTGGGTTCATACCCCTTGTAGTATCTTCAACAGTTTTTTTGATTATTATACGAGCATGATTTAGAAGTTCTTGCGATTCTCGTAAGTAAACGAAACCACGCGAGATAATATCTGGCGATTTTTTCAGTTTACCTGTTTTTGTATTAATACTAACTACAATAAGGAAAATTCCATCTTGAGCCAGCATCTTTCGGTCTCTTATAACCATCTCTTGAACGTTGCCAATAGAAAATCCGTCTACCATCATTACACTCCCCGGAGCTTCCTCTTTTAGTCTTACAAATTTTTCTCCATGGTCCTGAATTTCTAGAATAGAACCATTGTCTGGGACAATAACATTTTCCTTTGGCATACCAATACTTGATTGGGCTAAATCTTCATGAACACGGAGCATATAGTGATTCCCGTGCATAGGCATGAAGAATTTGGCACCAATTTTTTTATGTAACCACTCAAGTTCTCCACGGTTTCCGTGGCCAGTAGAGTGAATATAAACATCCGATGTTCGATAGTGAATAATTTTTGCTCCTTGGCGAGCCAAGTTATCTTTCAATTTTTGAACAGCCTTCTCATTTCCAGGGATTATAGAAGATGACAAAAGGACTGTGTCTCTTGGAGTGACACGAAAAAATTTGTGAGTTTTGTTGGACATTCTCATTAGAGCAGCAAATTCATCTCCTTGTGCTCCTGTAGCCAAAACGATAATCCTGTCAGGAGGGTAGTTTTCCATATCCGCAGTAGTAATAATAGTTTCGGGCTTTACTTTAAGCATGCCCATATTTAGAACTATTTCAATGTTGGTTTTCATACTACGACCTTCTACCACAACTTTCTTACCGTATTTTTCAGCAATCATTATTATTTTCATCACACGTTCTAGTTGTGAAGCAAAAGTACCTATAATAAGTCGGCCCTTGGTGTTTTTTATTATGTTGTCTAGATTTTCGTGAACCACTCTCTCTGGCGTAGAGAACCCAGGGTTATCTACATTAGTTGAATCCATCATAAGAAGTAAAACCTTTTCGTTTTTGAAGCGACCAAACTCTTTTTCTTCAGCTTCAGTTGGCACCCCATCTACGTGATCAAGTTTGATGTCTCCAGGTGTGACGATGGCTCCGTACGGGGTATCAATTATAATACCCATTGAATCTGGAATAGTGTGTGTCACAGCAAAAAATCTTACCTTTAAACCTCCCACAGTAATAGTATCCTCTTTTTCGATAACTTTAATATTAAGTTCAGGTAGATGAGGGAATTCTTCTTGTCGTTTGCGTATCATAATACTGGTCAAAGCTCTGGTGTATAGAGGGGGGTTACCAATTCGGTCCATTATGTAAGGAATACCACCAATATGGTCAAGGTGACCATGAGTAATAAAAACAGCTCGGATTTTGTCCTTTTTGTCCTCAATATATTTTGTGTTTGGCAAAATGTAATCTATTCCAGGAGTATCATCGTCCTTAAACATAAAACCCATATCAACAACTATAATATCGTCCTTATATTCGATAATTGTCATATTTTTTCCCACTTCCTCCACTCCACCCAAAGGGATAATACGAATATTCTCTCCTATAGGAGGGATAACATCGTCATTTTTCTTAGTTTGCTTAAAAGGCATGTCCCTTCTTCCGAAAGATCTTTTTGGGTACCCTCTCGCTCTTCCAGTTGTGGAGTGACCTCGCGCAACATTATGAGAAGCATCCTTACTTTTTTGTTCAATTTGGTTATCCATATTAATTGGTTATTACGTTCGGCCTGTTGGCCTCAGTACTTCCTCGCTCTCGCTCGGTCGTATTAATTATTAATTTTTATCAAAAAATTCCCATATATTATTTGTTTCTATATACCACTCGTGAATATCACTAAATCTCTCAGATGAATTAGTTATCATTCCTAATTTTACGTTATGCAATTTTTCTGGTATTACATATAGAAAATATGGTGAATATGTAAATACTGCTGGAATATCATTTGCTATCTCACTACTAAAATTTTCAAGCAGTTTTTTTTGGTCCACATTATTCGTGGTTTTTCTAATGCTTTCCAATACTTTGTCCACCTTTAGGTTGGTATATAGAGCTATATTTAGTCCAGGGCTGTTTCTCTGAGAAGAATGCCAAAATGGATATAAATCTACATCTCTGCCGATTATTTCTCCAAACAATAAAGAATCATATTTACGAGTCTTGATAATATTTTGGTTCAAATCTCCAATTTCAAATATTTTTACTTCAACTTTAGCTCCGATTTTCTCCCATTGTTTTTGTAGGAGGATAGCTGCTTCCTTCAGTTCCGGAGCATTGCCAGTGGAAACAGAAAAGGCTAGGGTGATTGTGCTGTTTTTTTCTTTTTTCTCAAAAATTCCATCACTATTTTGTTTCCAACCTTTTGCCAGAAGTTCAGCTTGGGCTTTCTCCACACGCTCATCTTCTGAAAGAACATTTGAGTTTGCACTCCCAACAGTTTTTAGAGGTACTGGTCCATCTATAATCTGTCCATAACCACCCAATACACTATCTATAATCGCTTGTTTATCGGCTGCAATATCTAAAGCGTTTCTTACTTCTTTATATACGAATACTGGTGCAACGTTTTGGTTAAAAAATACTCCAAAAATACGTGGAAGGGGAGAGAGAACTACCACATCACCTTTTGTTTGGATATTTTTTAGTAGTTTTGGTGATATGCCGTGTAAGTTGTCAATATCTCCGTTGCTATATGCGTCAATGATATCCTTTTCATTCTGGTAAGTTTTTAGTATAAAATTTGTGATGTAGGCTTTACCTAAGGCGTATTTATCAAATGATGTAAGATGGTATTCTGCTGGCAATCCGCTTGATGAATAAACAACAGAATCAACTTTGTAATGCCCGGAACCTACGGGATTAGTATTAAATTTACTAAAAGGAAATTCTTCCACGCTGACATTTTTCCATATTGCTTTTGGTAAAATTCCCAAAGTCATATTCTGAATAAACGGCGAATAAGGTTGCTTGAGTGTAAAAGAAATCTGTTTCTCACTAATTTTTTCCACTTGAACTCCACTCCAGTTAGCTTCACGAGGACTCTTTAGAGAAGAATCTTGAGCTTTTTCAACAGTAAAAACTACATCATCGACAGTCAGTCTAGTTCCATCATGAAAATACAAGTTGTCTTTCAGAACGAAGTTATAATTCAACCCGTCTTCTGAGACTGTAAAACTTTCGGCTATATCTGGAACAAGTTCTCCTTCAGAATTAATTCTCAATAATCCAGAGTAAATTAGACTAGACAAGTCTTTATCAACATCACTTGATGCCAAGAGGGGATTTATAAAGCGAGGTGAACCTACTACTCCCTCAACAAGAGTTCCACCATAATCTGGAACTTCTACAAGAAATAAGCTGTTTACTTGGTACAAAAGGGAAAGTCCACTTGCAATAAGTAGTCCAGTAAAAAACAAGAAAATAGTTTTTTCTGTTAGAGTAAACGCTCTAATCACACGCATTATCTTATCTTCATAAGGGATGCGCCATTCTTTTTTTGCTAGAGATTTTAGAGATTCTTTATTCATCCAGTTAGAAGTACCAGTAGCTTTATATTACGGTATTATTAATTAGCTGATAATCTTTTTCTGTGCCCGAGAGTTTCAAATAGACTGAAACTTCTAACGGGATTCATTATTAATACAATTCGAAAGTTTAATTAAAATAAGTAGAAAACTGAAATAAAAGATGTAATTGCAAAAACAACTGCAATAGTTATTGTAGCAAAAAATATTATTTTTTCCGCGCCTCTCTTAGTGTGAGAACCTCTTCCTCCAAAACTATCACTTCCACCAAAGCCTGAGCCAAGTCCAGCTTCTGACTGTTGTAGGAGTATGCCTCCGATAAGTAGGAGAGATAACACTATTTGTATGTACGGAACCATTCCAGTAATACTCATGATGGGTACTAGTATACCTTTTTCGTATTAAAAGGCAAGTAGATATTGGCTGACTATTTATTTGTAAAAAATATGATATAATCCTTTTGTTATAACTAACTTAAAAATTATGCAACCAGAACAAAACTTTTTTCAGAGAAATAAAACTTCGATTATTGTAGTAGGTATTATAGTACTTGCTCTTTTGTGGGGAGTTTCAAAATACAACACTTTTGTAACGATGGGAGAGAAAATAGATGGTCAGTGGGCACAAGTAGAAAACCAATACCAAAGACGCTTTGATTTGATTCCAAACATTGTTGCCACAGTAAAAGGCGTGGCAAAACAAGAACAGGAAGTTTTTGGTGCAATAGCAGAAGCTAGAACACGATATTCTGGAGCAACAAATGCAAATGATAAAGCAGCTGCCGCTACTCAAGTTGAATCAGCATTAGGACGGCTTCTAGTTATTGCTGAAGCATATCCAGTCCTTCAGTCAAGCCAAGCCTATCGAGATTTAATAACTTCACTCGAAGGAACAGAGAATAGAATTTCTGTTGAGAGAATGAATTATAACAACCTTGTTCGAGATTTCAACGCTAACATAAAAAGATTTCCAACTTCTATTTTAGCTGGACTCTTTGGTGTTACAGCTCGGAACTATTTTGAGGTTTCAGAAGAAAATCAGGAAGTCCCTGTAGTTAATTTCTAAATAAAACTTATATGCAAAAACTTTTTGCATTATCAGTTTTACTTTTTCTACCTACTTTAACTTCTGCTTTTGCTATACCACAAACAGGTCCGACTGCTTTTGTTACGGATTACGCGAGCATATTGTCTCCAAACCAAATCAACGAGCTAGAACTCAAAATCTCAAACTTTGAAAAAAGTACAACTAATGAGATCGCTGTAGTTACCATCCCATCACTAGACGGAGATACTATAGAAAATGTTGCGCAGGATATTTTTACTAAATGGGGTATTGGGAAAGAAGGGAAAAACAACGGAGTTTTACTTCTCATTTCACTAGCTGACAGAGAGACTAGAATACACACAGGTTATGGGGTTGAGGGGGACTTAACTGACATCGGTACATCATATATTCAACGGGATATTATTACACCCGCATTTCAAGCAGGAGACTATTATTCTGGTATAAATGGCGCGGTTGATAAAATGATTGAGGCTTTAGGGGGAACCCAAATTGTTCCAGAAAGTTATTATAATGATAATGTATCAATAAAAAATTGGGGATCAATCTTTATTTTTGGTTTCATTATCCTTCAGTGGATTGGAGCAGTACTTGCTCGCTCAAAATCTTGGTGGGGCGGAGGAGTCGTGGGCGGGGTCATAGGAGGTGCACTCTGGCTTTTGGGTTTTTGGAGTCTCATCACGTCCGTTATAGTTTTCATTACTTTAGTAGTTTTAGGGCTTGGATTAGATTATGTAGTGTCTAAAACTTATCAAAAAGTAAAGGCGTCAGGTAGTAAACACTACCCTTGGTGGATAGGAGGTGGCGGGTTTGGGGGGGGAGGTGGTGCTGGGGGTTTTGGCGGGTTTGGTGGCGGTTTTTCTGGGGGTGGAGGTTCTTCAGGTAGGTGGTAGCGCCTCATCGGCGCTATCCGCCGTTGAGGCGGATAATGTTTAAACTACATGTACTATTTCTACGTGCTAAGATTCAGGAAGAATGCTAAATTGTACTATGGATTTAGCTCTAATCTGAAAAATAGGATTAGAGATCATAAATCAGGCAAATCTGATTTTACTTCCAGAAACGGGAAATTCGACTTAATTTTTTATGAAGCATACATAAATGAAAAAGATGCTCGTCGTGCGGAAAGATATTTTAAGACTGGACATGGCAGAGAAGTTTTGACGGAAAAATTAAATGAATATTTTAAAAATTTAAATAATCTATGAGCGAACAAGAATTAAATAAAATAGTAGAATTGGAAAAAAGAATTCGTGAATTAGAAAAAGATCTTATTCATGATAGTTTAACTTCTCTAAAAACCAGAGCTTTTTTTGAGGAAGAATCTAAAATTTATATTTCTACCACCAACAATATAAATTCTGGTAAAAGGCATGACTGGTTTGGTTTCAAAGATTTAAGTATTATTTTTTTTGACATAGATTATTTTAAAAAAATAAATGATACGTACGGTCACATGATAGGGGATTCGGTTTTAAGAGACGTTGCTAACTTAATCAAAGAAAACGTTAGAGTGGGTGATGTGGTCGCTCGTTTTGGTGGTGAGGAGGTTGTTGCTCTTCTTTTGGGTGCGAGTGAAAGTGATGCAAAACAAAAAGCTGATAGTATAAGAAAAAAAGTAGAATTACTTACTTTCGAGTCCACCCCTGAGCTAAAGGTTACAATAAGTGGTGGTGTTGCCGAAAGTTTTCCAAACGTGACATATGAAGGGCTATTGAAAAATGCTGATTTGGCTTTATATAAAGCTAAAGGAACAGGCCGAAACAAAGTTGTGACATTTTCCGAAATATAACTTTCAAATCTGGCGCATTTCGTTGTTGGAAAGGCAAATGTTCTCGTCACCTTACTACATGTAAGGCTCCTCACCCATTCACCTTTCCGCCTAGAACTGCATTCAGATTGTGAAAGTTTTATAAAAGAGTAGTATATTTTCAGGAGTTCATATGGATAAACAAGAAGAAAAAACACTGAATCTCGCTACTTTGGTTTTTCCAGTGCGAGGCAATGAGGTAATGCTTGCTCAAAAAATGACCAAAATCGGTGCAGGCTACCTCAATGGTTGGGGCGGTGGAGTAGAGGAAGGTGAGACGATTGTTGCTGGCGCTGCTCGGGAGTTTAACGAGGAAAGTGGAGCTAGTGTCGACCTTGATGATCTAACCAAAGTCTGCATTGCACATTTCAAAAACAACAAAATCGACGGGTCTGTTTTTGTATGTACTGTGCACATATTTACCACGAGGATATGGCACGGAGAGATTATCTCAACTCCTGCGATGGCAATGCCACGCTGGCATCCCGTTTCCTCTTTGAGATATGAAAGACTTATGCCTGCTGATTATTTCTTGCTGGAGAGAATCCTTTCTGGAGAGACAGGTGAAGCTTGGGCGGAGTACACTCCATTCCAAGAATCACTCGTGGGTAATGTTCGTTTTGTTCCTGGGATTCTAAAAGAGGAGTGATAATCACTCCTCTTTCTGTATAATGATAGTATTGGAGAGTTCGCATAGCGGTCTAGTGCGCTCGCTTGGAAAGCGGGTATGGGGGCAACTCCATCAAGGGTTCAAATCCCTTACTCTCCGCCAAATTATGAATAAATTTTTTAACATTATTTTCTTGGTGGTAGTGGTTGTTGCTGGTTTTATTTTTCGAGATACCCTAAAAAACATTTGGGCCCAAACACTCGCAAACTATTTTCCTTGTAAAACAACCATCTCATATACTATTGGTACTTTCGATACTCGCTTCGGTTTATCAAAGGCAGATTTTTTGAGTGCAATAAAAAGTGCTGAAGATATTTGGGAAAAACCTGTAGGCAAAGAATTGTTTGAGTATAAGGACAAAGGTAATCTCAAAATTAATTTAATTTATGATGTTCGCCAAGAATCAACTCAAAAGCTACAAACTATTGGTTCAGCCGTAGAGAACACTAGGAGTTATTATGACTCACTGAAATTACAATACGAATCACTAAGTCGAAGTTACGAGAAAGAAAAACTAGCGTTTGAAACCAGAGTTTCAAATTTTGAAGCCCGCAAAAGTGAATATGAGGCAGATGTTTCAAGGGCGAACAGACGTGGTGGAGCTAACAAAGAAACATATGCTAGTCTAAATGCAGAGAAAGATTATCTAAGCCAAGAATCTACAGAATTAAACGCGATTCAAAATAACTTGAATAGCAAGGTTTCAGAATTAAATTCTCTGGTTAAAAACCTAAATGATTTAGCTGTCAGTCTAAACTTAAATGTAAAAAAATATAACACCGTCGGTGGTAGTCTTGGGGACGAGTTTGATGAAGGTTTGTATAGAACTAGTCCAACTGGACAAGAAATAGATATTTATCAATTTGAAAATAAAACTAAACTCATACGAGTCTTGGCACACGAACTTGGACATGCACTTGGTTTAGATCATATAGAAGATCCGAAAGCTATAATGTATAGGCTAAATAACGGTATAAATGAAACTTTAACTCAAAGTGATATAGTTTTAGTTAAGAAACATTGTGGTATATAAAAAATATAAATAAATGGTGATTTTTAACAAGATAAAAAACCGAATAGACACAAAACAAGTTACTACTTGGTATGGCAAATACGAAAGAAAAATATCCTCAAGTTTTCTAGTGGGTGGATTTATTATTGATTGGTTGACTTTAAGCAGAGTAGACTCAGTTTGGGAAAATGTATGGGTTCTTGGTCATATCATTATGATCGGTACATTTATAACTCTTGTTCATTGGCTAGAAAACATACCAGAAAAAGAGGACAACATAAAAACGATTCATTTCTGGTTTACCAACATCTTACAGTTTTTTTTCGGAGGAATACTTTCAGTTTTCTTAGTTTTTTATTTTCGTAGCGCAGAATTGTCTACTAGTTGGTTATTTATCTTGATTTTAGTTGTCGCTTTTTTAGGCAACGAGTCTTTGAAGCATCATATGGAGCGACTGGTTTTTCAGCTCTCTATGTTTTTTCTTTCTCTTTTTTGTACTCTTATATATATTCTACCAGTGGTAATGCATAGAATAGGTGGTGGGACTTTTCTTCTCTCTGGTTTTTTGAGCCTTTTGATTATGCTCGGTTTTCTACATTTGTTTGTCTACTATAGTGGTGAGAGATTTTATCAAAGCAGTAGAATAGTTGCTTTTTCAATACTTGGAATATATTTTGTGATTAATCTTTTTTATTTTGCAAATATTATTCCACCGATTCCTCTATCTTTAAAAAATTCTGGCGTATATCATTCTATACAAAAAAATGAGGCAGGTTCTTATATCGGGGAATTTGAAAATTATGGATGGCAAGCATATTTTAATATTTACACTGACTTTCATGCTAGTGAAACTAATTCAGTATATGCATACAGTGCCGTATTTTCACCAACAAGTTTAAATCTAACAATCGTTCATCAATGGCAATACTATAACGAAAATACAAATGATTGGGTTGATTATGATAGAGTATCACTGCCAGTTATTGGGGGGCGAGACAGAGGGTTTAGGACGTTCTCAATGAAAAATAACTTAGCTTCTGGAAAATGGAGGGTTAATGTTGAAACCGAGGGGGGACAGGTTATCGGACGGTTGCGTTTTAACGTTTTAACTTCTATTGTTCTGCCAAAACTTGAGACTAAAATACTAAATTGATTATATGAATAAATTTCTAAAAA
>CAYITW010000021.1:0-11841 GCA_964366395.1 uncultured Candidatus Saccharibacteria bacterium | reverse complement strand
ATAGAGTACCGGTCTTCGGAACCGTGGATGTGGGTTCGATTCCTGCCGGGTGCACCAAAGTATTGCGAATTCTATAGTCCAAGTTTATTTGTTTGTGCGGGCAGGGGTAATCGAAACCCCGACTGGTCCTTGGCAAGGACCTGTTATACCACTTAACCATGCCCGCATATTTCAAACGTTTATCATCATATACTAAAGAGGTAAAAATGAACAGTATTGCTATAAATGTGGAAAAATGTGGATAACCCTGTGGACATGTGTTTAAGGACAAGTCCTTGATTTATAGCAGTCTCAAAGACTAAAAGTCCCCTACTGTCCTATAAAATGGCTTTAAACAAGGATATTTTTAATAAGACATATATATTTTATGTCTGTTTTTAATCAAATATCAATTATGTTTCACGTGAAATGAAGTTATGTGTTACATGTGTAACAACTGCTCCAAAGTTACACGAGTAACATTAAATGATATAATTCTGATATGTTTGGAAAGAAATTCTCAAAAGAGCCTACAGAAAAACAGAAGATTGGCCAAATAGGGGAGGATTTTGCTTGTGAGTACTTAAAAAAGATTGGTTACGAAGTTATTGAAAGGAATTATCTAAAGAAGTGGGGAGAGATAGACATTGTTACCAAAAAGGGGAACAAGCTTCATTTTATTGAAGTTAAGAGTGTTTCTCGCCTCCTCGGCGAGTCCGCCGATGAGGCGGACCAGAATGTTCCACGTGTAACCCCAGTAGCAGAGCAAAGCTCGCTACGGGGCAGGCAAAATGACAACTATAACCCAGAGGACAACATGCATCCTTGGAAGTTGCAAAGGCTATCCCGAACAATCCAATCCTATTTACTCGATAAAGACATTCCAGATAATATCGACTGGCAGTTTGATTTAGTAACAGTTTACATTGACTTGAATAAAGGACGACATAAAGTAAATCTTTTGGAAGACATTGTCCTTTAATTTTATTTGAGATTCAAAGTTTTTATGCTAGACTCTCTATTGAATTTACAGTATCGGGGTGTGGTGTAACGGCTAACATACTTGATTTGGGATCAAGTGACTCAGGGTTCGAATCCCTGCACCCCGACAAATTTAAATGAAAAAACCTGAATCAATTTGTGTGTTTGGTGATAGTACTGCTTGGGGTGCTTGGGATTTGGAAAAGGGAGGTTGGGTTAATAGGCTGTGGTTATTTATAGGCAATAGAGACGACGAGTATGTAGAGCTCTATAATCAGAGTATATCTGGAGGTTCTACGGCGACTATTTTGGAAAGGTTTGAGTCCGAAGCAAAAATCAGAAATGCAGACGCTTTAATATTTCAATCTGGAGCAAACGACTCCTGTTTTATTAGTAAGGAGGGTCCAAATAATATTTCCATAGATATTTTTGAAAAAAATATAAGAGAAATAATAAAAAGAGCAAAAAATATCACCAACAGAATAGTTTTTCTTGGTTTAAAAAATGTTGATGAATCAAAAACAACTCCTGTTTCTTGGATTGATTACCATTACCTAAACTCAGAGATAGAAAAATATGATGAGGTTATGCAGTCAATCTGCAAAGATAATAACGTTCTTTATTTAAGTATGAGTGGACTACTAGGCAACGAAGATTTTGAAGATGGAATACATCCCAATGTATCTGGCCACAAAATAATTTTTGAGAGAGTCAGAGATTTTTTGGTTGATAAGAATTGGATATAAATTGGTATAAAAATTCGTCGCTTCCTTTTGGGAAGCGACGTTTTTGTACGTCAGCAGCAACGCATTGGTTGTGTGTTAGCAGTCCACCACCAGCATGATTCCACACATAATTTGGTTTCTGTGTGCTGGTTCGGATTTTCCTAGATCCCTAGGGAGACCAGCCCTTCTCATCTCCTCAGTAATTCTGGGAATGTCTTCCTGACTTGCTCCCACAATTGACTTAAAGAGGTAAATTCCGCCCTCAATAGAAGCGATGGCAGTAAAGAACCTAAAAACCTTGTCGTCAATGTAGAAGTTGCCGTGAGGGACTGTTGCTCCATGCTTGCACTCGGAGCCTTCACACTTTCTAAAGCTAATCACTGGCGTTTTTCCTCTCTGCTTGAGGAGGTTTAGAACTCAAGCTTTTCCATCAGGACTATAGCATAGAATTGACCAATAGGGTAGTATATGGTTAATTCATGACATTTATAAAAACAACAGAAGATTTTACGTGTGAAAAATGTGGCACGGAGGTAGAAGGGAACGGTTATACAAACCACTGTCCAGAATGTTTGTGGTCTAAACATGTGGATATTTCACCAGGGGATAGGGCTGAAAAATGTGCGGGAATGATGGAGCCAGTAAGAGTTGAAAAGAAAGGAAAGGAATACACGATTATTCATAAATGTACTTCTTGTGGAGCAGAGAAACAAAACAAGGCAGTTAAGGAAGATAGTTTCGATATGTTAGTTCAAGTTTCTTCTGAGAATTCTAGAAACTAGTTTTTATTCAACTCGTCCGTGATTAGTTTTGTGAGGTTTGGAGCATTTATTTCTTGAAACTTTTTGGCAAATTCTGCCATATCTTGTTTAACAAAAGTTTCCAAATTTATGCCGAGCTCTTTTTTTATACTTCTATTTATGTAAGCTACTGTGATTGCATATAGTTCTCTCAAGCTTGTAGTATCACCGTCTGTACTTGTAGATATTATTCCCAAAAGTGTTGCATTTTTGTCTACCACAAGACCTCCAGAAGAGCCCTTTTGAGAAACAACCGTGCCTCCAACCGCTACGACATCAACTGTCCCATCTTTGAATGTATAAACGTTTTGAATCATCGTGACGGCACTTGTAATATGCAAATTTTGTAAAATAGACAACCCACCCAAAAAACCAGCAGGGTAGGAGATGAGAACTACTGGCTCGTCCACACTAATGTTTTCCCGCGTATTCATTTGAATATATGGGAAAGATTCTGGCAGGTTTGAGTTATCCACCATAGCCGTGATACGTAAAAACGCAAAATCATTTTCACCTGTGCCTTGAGGGTCTTGCTCTTTAAGTAATCCCTTGTTATTTTCCACCCAAGTGGGGGAAATATAAACTAGTTCAGCACGGTACCTCGGATATGCAGGGCTTCCTGTGCGAATATTACATTCAATAAAATTTTTTTGCCCAAAATCTTTTAGAAGTAAGTATTCTGCAATATGCGCATTGGTTAATATTAATCCATCAGGTTTGACTACAACTCCTGTGCCTGAAATGGGGGAGAGCGCACCACTTTTTGTCGTGCAAAGAATATTTACAGTTGCTTGTCGAGCAAATGTATTTATAAGTTCAAAGTTTGGAGGTGGTTCAGGGGTGGTGATGGTAATTATTTGTGCGGGAGCAACCACTTTATTTGCGGGTTTAGTTGTGGTTGCAACCAGTTTTGGTTTAGTTACCGGTACCGTGGTTGTGGCGGTCGGTTGTGTTGTGGTTGCAACAGCTACAGTTGTCGTTGAGACAATTGAAACAGGCTCTAGTTCTACTGGCACGACATCAACACTTGAGTTTATGCCAAGTAGTAATAAAGATAATAATATTAGAGCTAAGAAACCTTTGATTAACATATATCCATTATACTATCGAATGTGCTAGAATATTTCTATGAGATATGAACGAAGTGGAGCAACAGGAGGCATAGTAGAACAAGAGCTCGTAGGTAAAAGTAGATACGAGGCTGTTGCTCATGCCGACTCTTCTCATTTTGAATACATTCCTTTTAGACAGGCGATGGAGGTTTTGAAGTCCATGCAACCTTTTGACCCAACTGACCCAACTCCAGATTTTGCAAATACTGTGCACTACTATATTTATGAAGGTTTAGGCGTAGATGCTGAAGGCGTTAAGTTTTACACCGCTGTTAGATCACCCTTGGACAGGTTCCATGGTGTTGATGCGTGGTTTGAAGTTGGTGACAAGGTCGTTACCTTGGATGTGACAATGAATCAAAATAAAGATGATGGGTACAAAGCAGACGTTACTTTCGTTGTTCCAAACGGAGGCTTGGATAGAAAAGTTGACAAGGAACAGTTTATCGAGTATAGTCAAAAACTAGCGGAGGAAGTTCTGAGGTTAATAAAGGAATCATGAGTACGGAGAAACAAGATCTTTTCGGTGCAGTAAGTCTCAGGCCTCGACCACGTGGAAGTGCTTTGGAGGAAGAGGACATTCATCTTTTAAGCAGTCCTCTAATCTTAGCAGTCAACGTTCTTTGTAGCCGACATTTTCCAGTTTTCCCTATCAGTGAAGATGGGAGAAATGACTTACTTGTAAGTTCTGGACAAGTCGAACCAACCAGTTGGACAGGAAAGTATTTCGAAGTTTCCGGTTGTCCATTCTGTACACCAGACGGTCGTTTCGAAAGTCCTGTACTGAAGGATTTTCGTTCGTCCTAGTAATGCCTCAGGTTTCAAACCTGGGGTTTTTGTTTGCCCGAGTAAGTGATTTTTGATAGTATGGCTAAGTTAATAAATATTGCACTGCGGGATTAGTTTAATGGTAAAATGATAGTTTTCCAAACTGTAGTTAGCGGTTCGATTCCGCTATCCCGCACAAAATGTGTTATAATCGTTTCTAATTAACTTAATCTAAAAATATGAAACAACTTCATCCTAAAGCAGTTTGGTTATTTTTTATCAGTAGCGCTTCTGCTTGGAGCACTATTTTTATCGTAGCTATAGGTGTTTTTATGGGAAATGTTATGAAGAATATAAAAGAATTTGATATGGGTGGTGATAATTACACATCGTTCTCATTTATGAAATGGCTTTGGATAATTATTCCCGCAATTATTATAATTTCATATATTTGGGCAAAACTTTCCTATCATTTTTACAAATACGAACTGACAGATGTTGGTTTTAGGAAAGAGTATGGGGTTATTTATAAAAAATATGTAACAATTCCATATGACCGAATACAAAACGTCGATATTTACAGAGGGATTTTAGCAAGAATACTTGGCTTATCAGATCTTAATATTCAAACAGCTGGCTCAAGTGCAGTTGTAAGCCGAAACGGATATGCTGGGGGTGTTGGTGCTGAAGGTAGATTGCCCGGACTTTCTAAAGAGGTTGCTGAAGAGTTGAGAGATGAGCTTGTAAATAGGACAAGAAAATCTACAAATCAAGGACTTTAATTTCATTATTAACCTCGTTCAATAATCTATGTTCAATAACCTGCATAATTTTATAATCCACCGTTAAATTTTACATAGCTTTACAAGGATTTATATAGGAGTAGCATTATATACGGAGGCAGTAACACATGCAGTTGGACACATAGCTTCAAGCCCCAAAGGGAAATTCTGGTCGAGCTTAGGCTCGATAAACCAAAGCTACCCGCACAAGGCTTAGCTGATGATCTACTCTGCGCACTTCTACACCCAAGTTCTGTGGCCACAGAACTTGGGTGTTCGTATTTTATCTAAAACTAAAAAACACCTACTAGGTGCTTTTTGGTTTTCCTCTAGAGAAAATATAAAACTCAAGTTCTAGCGACTATTTAACTGCTTCCTTCAACGCTTTTGCTGCTCGAAACTTTGGAACTCTCATAGCTGGAACAGAGATAGTTGCTCCTGTTCTTGGGTTTCTAGCTTGTCTTGCTGCTCGTGTCTTTGTTGAAAATATACCAAGACCTGCTATTGAAACCTCACCACCACTCTTTAGTGTTCCAACGATTGAATCAATCACTAAATCCACCACTTCTTCTGCTTGAACTTTTGTACCACCTAGCTTTGTGTGTACTGCGTCTACAATTCCTGCTTTATTCATATTTGTGTGTTTAAAATAACCTATAAAAATACACTCATAATAATTGTTCGACCATCTTATCTACTGTATGGCTATTATACTACAAGGCTTTTTTCGCACAACACATTGACACTGATTGCGAACTATCGTGCAAATTCAATAGTGCGAGTCTCACGAATAATGGTAACTTTGATTTCTCCAGGGTATTTTAGTTCTCCTTCTATCTTTAAAGCTATATCTCTAGCCATTTTTTTGGCTTCTAAGTCAGTGACTTCAGATGGAGTAACAAAAATCCTTATTTCACGGCCAGCTTGCAAGGCGTAGGACTTTTCAACACCTTTAAAGGAAAGTGCCACTGCTTCCAAATCCTTGAGTCGTTTCAAGTAGTTTTCTATACTATCTCTTCTAGCCCCTGGGCGTCCTCCAGAGATAGCGTCTGCTGACTGAACTATCATTGATTCTACAGTTTCATAAGGATATTCCTCGTGATGTGCCTGCATTGCTTTTATGATATTTTCATCAGTTCCAAATTTTTGCAAAATTCTTCTGCCGATTTCAACGTGAGTACCAACAACTTCATGGTCTAAAGCTTTTCCAATATCATGCACAAGTGCTCCTGCTTTTGCCACAGCCACATTTGCACCGATTTCTTCGGCTATCATTCCTGCTATGTGTGCCATTTCAATCGAGTGAGCCAACACGTTCTGTCCGTAGCTTGTTCGGAAGTGTAGTCTTCCAAGGATTGAGATAACTCGTGGATCAAGACCTAAAACACCTGTCTCGTATACTGCTTCCTCACCTTTTTCTTTTATTGTTTTATCAATCTCTTGCTCTGAAGCTTTGACCATTTCTTCAATTTTTGCTGGTTGGATTCTTCCATCGGCGATAAGTTTCTCAAGAGCAATTCTAGCTATTTGGCGACGTACAGGGTCAAACGATGAGATGGTGATTGACCCTGGGGTGTCGTCCACAATCACTTCAACTCCAGTGCATCTTTCAAAAGCTTTTATATTTCTACCTTCTTTTCCAATAATTTTACCCTTTATTTCATCGTTTGGTATTGCAACGTGGGTAGTGAGCATGTCGGAAGTCACTGAGTTTGCTAGTCTTTGTATAGAAGTTGCAAGTATGCTTTTCGCTTTTTCTTCCAGAGTGTCCTTTCCAGATAATTCTAGTTTCTTCATTCTCACCAAAAGATCTTCTTCGGATTCCTTCTCTACAGTTTTAATAATCTCGATTCTTGCGTCCTCGGGTGTTAGTCTAGCTATTTTTTGTAGCTCCTCTTTTTTTTGAGCCTCAATTTTCTCAGCTTTCTCTTTTATGGATTTAACTTCCTCTATTCTTTTTTTGATTTCCTCAACCTCTTTGTCTATATCCTTTTGTCTATTATCCAAAAGCTCGTCTTTCTTGATAAGTCTTTCCTCGTTTTTCTTATTACTTTCCTCTTTTTGTTTTATTTCTAATCTAGCTGTGTAAAGAATTTCTTCAGCTTTTTCTTCTGCCACTTCAATGATTTTCTGTTCTCGTTCTTTTGCTTGGAGCTCCCTTTGCTTCAAATCAAGCTCCATGGAACCCTTCTTGCCTAGCGATATGATAAGTCTAAGGTAATAACCAAGCGCCAAAGATACCACCGATGCGATGGATAGCAGAAGCGCTACTATTTTTAATGACATGTTTTACGGGTAACAGCCCCTTTTGTTTTTCTAAACGTAGAATTTGCTGGATATTTTTAAGTATGTACTTGCAAGGTTCATCGTGAATTTAATTGAAGGAAATCTTCGGTTTGGGATAATCAGGAATATACAGGAAACTAAGCAAAACAACAAAAGCTTCTATTACTAAATTAAATAAGTAATATCCACACTATATAAGAAAGGAGAAAATAAGTCAAAACTAATCCAAAACCTTATCAATTATTCCATATGCCTTAGATTCTTCTGCTGTCATAAAAAAATTACGGTCCATGTCCTTAGCCACTTTAGAAAGTGTTTGTCCTGTGTTTTTTGCAAGGATTTTGTTTAAAGCTTCTCTGGTTTTGATGATGTGTTTTGCAGAGATTTCAATATCAGATGCTTGTCCTTCTGCTCCACCAAGAGGTTGATGAATCATTACTTCAGAGTTTGGTAATGCAAATCTTTTACCTTTTGTTCCAGAGGCTAAAATATGTGCCCCCATAGATGCGGCGATTCCAACACCAATAGTAGATACATCATTTTTAATATGATTCATTGTATCTATTATTGCAAGTCCAGCAGAAACCGAACCACCGGGAGAGTTTATATAAAAATGAATATCTTTTTTAGAATCTTCTGACTGCAAAAAAAGCATTTGGGCAATAACAAGGTTTGCTACATGGTCGTCTATGGGTCCATCTAGGAAAATAATATTGTCGCGTAATAGGCGAGAGAAAATATCATAAGCTCTTTCCCCAAACTGGGATTTTTCTATGACTGTTGGTATTAACATAGCGCCAGTATAACAGAAAGTGTCTTTTTGTAAATTGTGCGACCGACCGTTGAGGGAGGGAGTACTGAGCCGAGCACGGCGAACGTGCTATAATCTTCTGTATGAGATTACATAGATTCTATGTAAAAACACCTATTTCTGAAAGTAGGTTTGATGTGTCTGACAGGGATTTGATTCATCAATGGAGGACTGTTTTTCGTTACAATGTTGGTAGTCAGGTTATTCTTTTTGATGGTGCTGGGGCAGACAACTTGTGCATTATTACATCACTACGAAATCTCGGCGCCACGGTAGAAGTTGTAGAAAAGAAGAAAAATAAAATGATACCAAAAATAAATCTCTGGCTTTGCGTCGGGCTTATCAAGAAAGATAACTTTGAACTTGTAGTAGAAAAGGCCACAGAGCTGGGTGTTTCTCACATCGTTCCCGTACTTTGTGAACGAAGCGAAAAGAAAAATATAAATATTGAAAGACTCCAAAAAATAGTTATCGAATCCTCTGAGCAATCGGGTAGAGGGGAAATACCAGTTATTCACGCCATCTTAGAGTTACCAGAGATTCTAAACAGTAACATCCTCCCGAAAAACAAAATGTTACTTAACTTGGAAGGGGATTATGTTGGTGATGTTGTGGAGGAGGAAAAAATTAAAGACCTTGCAGTTTTTATAGGTCCAGAAGGTGGATGGAGTGAAAGAGAACTGAAACTATTTGCTGAGCACAATATTCAAAGTGTTTCTCTCGGCCCCCAAATCCTTCGCGCCGAAACCGCAGCAATTGCTATCTCAAGTTTGTTACTTTTATAAAAATATAGACCTGAGGCGAAATTTCGCCTCAGGTCAGATCTGCTTATTTCACATCAGCCAAGAGCAAGAGCAACTTGCGGGTTAGCTTGAATTTCCACATGATGAGAATCATGAGGAAGAGTATTCCGACACCAACCACAGTCATTTCAAGGTAAAGCCAGAAGGTTCTTTTGTCCACGACCATCCCCAAACCCCAGTATGAAAGCATGGACAATAGGACAACCAAAAGAGGACTGATGTACAGGACAATCCGAGCCGGGTGTATTTTTTGCATACCTTTTCTCCAAAAAACACTCTACCAACTTTTTCTTTTTAAGGCAAGAAACTTATTTCAAAGAGTTTCGTTGAGTTGTGTCTCGAGATAGGCCTTTCGCAGGAGCTTAGAAAATAACAATGGTATTCCATTGATTATTTTTTTGAGCGATGAGAAGTTCGCTGGGCAAGATTGCCCAGACAGATTGCCTAGTGAGAGATACAACGAGAAAGAAACTCTTGGGTGGTAAGAAAGAGATTTTATTTCTGTCCTTCCAAAAATTGAAATACTAATTCGTTAGTTAGAAAAGTTTCTACATACATTCGGACACGGAAACGATCAGCATCTTTATGGTGAGCCAAGATATTTTCCATCTCTCTTTTAATCTCCTCCTCTTTAGCTGAAATTCCTTCTTCTTTAGCAATTGTGTTTAAAATAACTTGAGATTTTGCTCGTTTTACTGCAGTGTCTTTCCACTCCACTTTTATTTCTTCTTCCGTTTTTTTAATATGTTTTAAATAATCTTCATAAGTTATACCACCTTTTGCAATATCATCTTTAAATTGTGCTAGCATTTTTTCTAGTTCACCTTCAATAATAATTTTAGGTAAATCAATTGTTGATTTTTCCATGATATCTTCCAAGATTTGAGTTCGTTTCTTGTCTTTTTCTTTAAGTTTTTTCTCAATAACAATATTTTCTTTTATTTTTTCTTTCATTTGTTCTAGATTTTCAAAGTTACCAAGCATCTTTGCAAAATCGTCATCAACGATTGGCAGGTCAGAGTCCTCGACTTTTCGGTGATTGTGATCCTTGCCTCCGCCAGCCTCCGCGTGAACTTTTTCATGAGCTAAGTTTTGGCGAATATCCATAATAACTTCATCTACTTCTTTGTCCGTAACTGCTATTTTGTCCGATTTTTTATCAATCTCCTTTTTAGCGATTTTTTTGAAGTCACCAAGTTTAACTTCAGGCAAAAGAGAAGTTTTAACTTTGAATTCTAATGGTGCTCCAATACCGATTTTAGTTATGTTTATTTCCGGTCTACCAATCGCGTCTATTTTGTGTTCATCTAAAATATTTGGATATTCTTCCGAGAGGGCAAGCTCAGCCGCTTCTTCAAGGATTGCCATCTCACCAACTTTTTGTGCCACAAGCGCATCCGGAGCGTTGCCTTTTCGGAAACCTGGTAACTCCACGCTTTCCTTAAACTTTTTCAAAGCTTTTTCTCGCATTTCTGACATTCTTTCTGCAGAAATTGTGCCAATAATTTCCAACTCTCTTTCTGGAAGGGAATTTAATTTTATGTCCTTATAGTTTTTAGTCATAGTCAATAGAGTCTATATTATTAGCTCTTTTTTATCAAGTAAAAACCACCCAAGAGCAAACTCAGAGTGGTTTTTACAAAAAATTATTCCAATTCCACATTCAATTCAGAGCCGAGACTATCAAAATTAGTGGCATTCAGTTCCGCTTCAATTGAATTTAAGTCGTCAGAAGTGTTTGTGCTGTTAGATGAATTTACCGCTTGGCTTGTAGTTCCATCTGTAACTAAATCTTGTTTAGCCTTTGATTCTTCAATCCTTTTACCCCAGAAGTAGAGTCCACCAAGAATAATAATTGCAATGATTATTATTGTTCCTATAATAGAGCCAATCCCAGATTTTGCAGGTTGTGGAGTATTGTTTTGTATCGGCACGTTGTTTTGTGGTTCCATAATTTTAAATTATTTTTGTTAAATTGCACTTGTTGACGATGCATTACGTAATTGTGACAAACCTCTTAAACTACCGACTGCTTTTTGAAGTGCTTTATGAGTTTCTATCAGGTGTAATTTTACATCATCCATCGCTTTTTTCATTGCTTTCATTTTTTCTCTAATTTCTGTTGCGTTAGCTCTCGCTTCTTCCTTTGTTATTGCTTCACTCGCCAAAGTTTTCAAAGTTTCTAGTGCTGTTTTGGCTTCTGCTAAGTGGGTTCTTGCTTCACCAACGTATTTTTCTGCATCAGCTGTATTTCCTCCATTTACTTTTATTTTTTCGATTCTTGAGACAATTCTAGCTAGTAGCGTCTCTTCTTTATCTATAGCTTTTTCAAATCTTTCTATCATTTGGCTCCATCTATGAGTGGCTCTTTTTTCTAAAAATTCTCTCACTTGTTCCCTGGCTTCTGCTCGGACGTCTCTTATTTCTGTTCTTGCGTCACTTCTTATGTTTCTGATTTCTTGCCTAGCTTCTACTCTCGGTCGAGGATTTGTGCTGGATGCAGTAGCACCAATTGCTCCATTTTCTGCAAAAACTGTCGCTCCTGTACCAAGTAGAGTGATTGCTAGAAGTGTGTTTATTATTTTTTTCATTGTAATATATTGTTAAACTTATCTATTTAGTTTCTGAACATAATTATATAGAAAAAAACTCGGGACGCAACCCGAGAGTTTTTCTTTATTTTGTATTTAATAAAACCTAGGACTAAAACATAAATGCTACGATAATTAGAGCCACAATATTGAGATCGGAAGAGCACACGTCTGAACTCAAGTCACGTCAAACGATCTCGTAT
>CAYITW010000020.1:0-12224 GCA_964366395.1 uncultured Candidatus Saccharibacteria bacterium | reverse complement strand
TGGTTGCACTTACTACTCCGTTGTTGGCTTGGAGTGGACCGTTGAGAGTTGTGCCGAGGGTTAGTGTTCCGATGAAGGAGTTGGTTGTTGATGCTGTTGTGAGTGAGCCATAAGTGGTTGATGAGTATGTAAATGATTGAAGTCCAGTCCATGAGTTTGCGTTTGCTAAATCAAGAGTCACATTTCCTCCTGAGTATGCAAGTCCTCCAGAAAACGTTGTTGTCGCCTGCCAAGTTGGTACTCCTCCAACGAGAGCTAAAACTTGTCCGTTTGTTCCAGCTGAAGTTGTTGCGATTGCACCTGTACCATTTCCAAGAAGTAGCGCGTTTGATTGAACTGCTGACCAACCAGTACCACCACCTGCCACTGTTAAGATCCCTGAGATAGTTGGAGTAAATGTCATTGTTGCGCCATTACCAACTATTGTTAGTGCTGAGGTTAATCCGTTTGTTGTGTTTGTAGATGTTGCAAAAGTGATAGCGGGTCCAGATGATTGTTGATTTGAAGGACCGATTGATGTTAGTGAACCAGAACCAACACAAATTCCACCAACAGAAAAACATCCTCCGGTTAAATTAACTCCATTTGCAAAAGTTGAAGTTGCAGTTGTTGATGTTACCGAAAGAAGGTTGGTAGAAATTCCTCCGACAAAAGTTGAGGTGGCTGTAGAAGTTGCAACGAACGAATCTGCCAAAACAACTCCGGCAACAGAAAGTGCTTGATATGGAGACGAAGTTCCAATTCCGAGTCTCGCGTTTGTGTTATCCCAAACAAAGTTGGCGGAGCCAGCAAAACTTCCAGATGAATTGAATTGTACTTGCGTATTTGATCCACCAGGAGTTCCACTTCCCCCTGACCCTAAACAGGTTCCGTTTACGGAAACGCAACCGCCAGTTACCGCGATGCCCCCAGCATAAGTTGAGGTGGACGTGTTTGTAACAATTAAATTCGTAACTGTTGTAGTTCCTAGATTTGATGTTCCAGCAGTAAGAGTTCCTGTTGTTATACTACTTGTGTTTATTGTCGTGTTTGTAATTGAACCACCAGTAATATTTGGATTTGTTATGGTTGTGCCAGTAAGCTGATCAATTCGCTGACTTTGTGCAATTTGTTGGTAAATGTTAGTAACATTTCCCCCACTACCCCAGGACAATTGCGAAAGCTGTGTTTGAATTCGATTGTTTAGTTCTTGTAAGCGAATTTCTAGCTCTGCTTTTGTTAAATCAGAAGAAACCGACCTTTCTATGATTCTTTCTACAACATTCGTATTGTTTACTACCTTTGTTATTGTTTGCGTTCCCCTTGTTGGAGCTTTTGGAATATTTTTAGTTTCCTTTTCTTTGGTCGCGACATATGTCGTATTTACAATTGTTGGTTTTTTACCAAAAAAACTTATTATTGGATTGTATATTGATTTTTCAAACCAACTATTAACCGTTTCATACACTACTACACCTGAGTGATCCACAGGATTAAGATCTTCAGAAACAGCTGATACAAGATTTGCTCCAAGTGTTTTAGCTCCATCTTTTACATAATTAGTTACAAAAGAAGTCCCTCCAAAGGAATCTGAAATAAAAGCAAAAACTTTGGTGTGAGTATTTGAAATCGAGCTAGCGATATTTCTTGCACTATTATCAATTATTTTTTTCTCAGAAATAGAAATTGATTTGAGGAGTTGGACAATTTGAGCTGGAGGATTGTTTGCCACCAAGGATGCGCGATTAAAAATTGATTGGCCACTGTTGCCGATCAGATATCCTAAATTTATATAAAAAACAGAAAGCTCTGAAGAGTAAAAGTCAATTAACGAATCAACTGTCTCATATACTTTAAGTGGTGAATTCGATATGGTTTGAGAAACAAAGGACATAGTAAGTCCCTTAGAAAGCATCTCGGACTTAACCTCATTAAAGGAAGTTGCCAGCTGTTCTGTGTTAGTTTTAAAGTCAATAAAACTACGTCCTACTGAAATAGCACCAATAAACAAAAGAAGTCCTAAGGCTAAAGGAAGAAGTTTTTTTGATAAGCTGAAATCAACAGCAAACAAAACCTCATGTATTAGTTCCTTATTATTTTGCCATTTAGTATCCGGACCTCTGTTTGATAGTATGGGATTATTAAAATCGTCAGTTTTTGTAGATTCAACACTCTTATCCAATTTCCTATCTAAGTCTAAAAATGACTTATCGTATGCCAATAGGGACTCCTCTTCAACGTACCATGCTTTCCCTATCTTTTTTGAAAGAATTTTATTATGACGGCAAAGTTGACCAATATAGTCTTTTGAGTAGCCAGTAAGGGTGCTGGCATTTTTAGCTGAGATGTATTTTTTACTGTCAAAAAATAGGTCCGAATTCATTAGTAAAATTATACAATCTCGGATAGGCGAGAAGTGAAAAAATGTGTGGATAATTATGATTATCTTGGCTAAACGAGATTGGCCTTTTCTATCACAAAATAGAGAAATTGTTATAGAAAACGAATCCGTAAATACAAACCGTTCTTCAGTCGAAAAAAGTGACTAATAAAATATGCATTTTTGAGTGAAGTTATCATAGAAAATAAGTCAATGTATAATATGTATATAACATGTGTATAAAACAAGTCATATTTTTTGATTTTAAAAATAAAAAACAATTTATCTTAAAAAATTAACATTATCAATCAATACTATACATTAAGTAAGTAATTATAGGTGTCTAGTAATGTTTATATATGTTTACTCTTTAAATCAGCAATAGTAATATGTTTATATTTTTATATATTTGCCAAATCTGCATCATAAAATTAGGAATTTTTGGGTGGGGGTTTAAGTCTAAAAATACTACAAATGTGAGCCTTTTCTGTGTTTAATAAAATACAAAAAAATACTACTGTCAATAGTACTTTTTTGTATACTTAGAGTCTATTTAGCTAGCAACTCTAGGATAATTTTTTTCAAAATTTCTGGGTTAACTGATCCTTTGCTTAATTTCATTCCTAGACCAATGAAAAATTGAAGTCTTGATTCTTTACCTGATTTATATTCCTCAACAATTTTCTGATTATCTTTTAAAATCTTGTTCGCAATTAATCTTATTTCCTGCTCATCATTTTTTTGAATGAGTCCCTTATCTTTTGCTATTACTTCAGGGTCACCGCCCACATCAAACATGACTTTAATAACATCCTTAGCACCTCGAGAAGATAGTTCCCCTTTCTCAATCATTTTGATAGTTTTATTTAAATTTACTGCTTCAATTTTTCCGGGAGTAAAATTTGTTCCAATTATTTTTGACGCTCCCATAATGTCGGAAATGATGTAGTTAGAAGCAAGTTTAATTGAGTCACCCTGTAGTGATGTTCCACTTGAAATCGTAGACTGGAAAAATACCTCCGCTGGTTTATTGTTGATGTATGTTTCCACATCTTCTGGTTTCAATCCAAAATTATTAACTAATCTAGTTCTTTTTTCCCAAGGAAGCTCCACCAAATCTTTTTTGATATTGTTTAGATAAAACTCTGGAATCTTAGAGATTGTTAGTTTTGGAAGATCTGGATCTGGAAAATATCTATAGTCATGAGCTGATTCCTTAAGTCTTTGTGAAAAAGTTATTTCTTTATTTTCGTCCCAACCACGAGTCTCTTGAACCACCTCTTCCCCTTTTTCTAAGATAGCCATTTGTCTGTTAAATTCAAAATCAATTGCCTTACCTACAGCACGAAAAGAGTTTATATTTTTTACTTCTACTTTTGTGCCAAAGGTGTCGGATTTTGAAATAGAGATGTTTACTTCCACTCGCATTTCTCCTTTTTCCATATTGGCATCTCCAGCTTCCAAGTATTGAAGGAGAAGTTGTAATTCTTTTGCAAAGCTAACAGCCTCAATACTACTTTTTATTACAGGCTCTGTAACTAATTCCATAAGTGGCACCCCGGCACGATTGAAGTCAACCAAGCTCGCGTCTATAGTATCGTGGGAAGAACGTGCTGTATCTTCTTCTAGGTGAATGCGAGTCAGTGTAACCCCAGCTAGGCTACCCCCGCTAACTAGTGGGTATTTGTACTGGCTAATCTGATACCCTTTTGGTATATCTGGATAAAAGTAATTCTTGCGGTCAAACTCTGTAAAATCAGCTATTGTTGAACCTAGTGCAGTACCCACAAGAAGCACTTTTTTCACCGCTTCTTTATTTATAGCTGGAAGTGTACCTGGGTAGCCCATACAAATAGGGCAAATATGGATATTGGGCTCTTTCTCTTCAGGTGAATTGATGCAACCACAAAACATCTTACTCTGAGTTTTGAGCTCTGCATGTATTTCAAGCCCTACTGTCATTTTATAGTCTGACATTTTGTTTAATAATTAGGAATTGCACTATATATAACACATATTACAAGTTTCGTAGTATTTTTACCAATCCATCACTTAATTCTTTTATAGAAGAGTCATCTATAATAGAGACGGTGTATATGTGTTTGTGGGTTTTACTGAAAAGCTTTTTGTAAGATTCTGCCTTTTTTTTGTCAACGAGATCAGTTTTTGTTAAGAGAATTATCTCTGTTTTATTTAAAAGAGTTGGATCATATTTCTCTAGTTCAGACCTAATCATGTCGTAAATTTCCTTTGGTTTTTCATTTTCACAAGAAATACAATGTAGAAGCATTTTTGTTCTGGAAATATGTCTGAGAAATTTATGTCCAAGTCCCTTACCTTCGGAAGCCCCTTCTATAAGACCGGGTATGTCAGCGATAATGAAACCATATAAATCACCGAGGTTGGGTACAAGTGTTGTAAACTGGTAACTACCTATTTTTGCTTTGGCTTTCGTTAGACTATTTAACAAACTTGATTTACCGGCGTTTGGTAAACCAACCAACCCTAAATCAACCAAAAGTTTCAACTCAACAAAAAACTCTCCGCCTTCGCCCGGTTTCCCTGGTGTAGCTTCTTTAGGTCTAATATTTTTTGAGGATTTAAAATGGTCGTTACCAAAACCACCATTGCCACCCTTTAGAAAGAATATCGGCTCTTCTGTTAGAACTTCAACAAAATCCCCCGTTTCTGTGTTTGTAACAACACTTCCGATAGGTAGTCTTATAGTCAGATCATTCCCAGCCTTGCCGTGCATGCAGTCACCCATACCATCCCCACCATTTTGAGCCACAAAATCCTTAACAAACCTGTGTTCAGAGAGAAGTCCTATATCCCGAACTCCTTTCAAATAGACATTACCCCCCCTACCACCGTCTCCACCACCAGGGCCCGCGTGGTCAAGACCTTTCATGTGCATCCAAGAAACAATGCCGTTACCACCACGACCTGCCCAAATATTTAGTGTTAATTCATCTATAAACATAGGTACACTCTATCAGAAAGACCTTAAAATACAATTTAATCCACATAATATTAGTTACCCGGTAGTAGATTTTGGCATAGCGCTATGCGCATGGTAGTCCATGCAATGCCAAAATTCACTACCGGGTTATCCACACAAAAACAAAAAGATGGTATTTCCAAAATGTATATAATTTGTTACAAATATGCCAAGCACCCTTTATAAATATTTAAAGAAGAAAATTATGGATGACCCGTTGCTAGACCCAGAAATTAAAGATGATGATTTGTTGGAGGAAGACCCTCTTGATGATATAGTGGCATCTTCGAAAAAACCAAAGGATCTTGAGGTTGATTCTCTTGATGCGCTTGCCGATGAAGAGGAAGAAGTACTTCCTGAAGATAGTTTTGATGATCAGGATTTGTGGTAATACAAAACTCGCCCTTGTGGCGTTTTTTGTATTACAGAACTTGGATTTTAATAAACCTATGTTTACCTATTTTGTACGTTCCAGACACTACTTCAAAATTTAAATCTGTAATTTTTTCGTTTGTATCCATGTTGGTTACTGCTCCTTCTGTGACAAGCCTTCTCCACTCTGTTTTGGAAACTATAAGTTGTTGAGTCATTAAAATATCTGAAAGTAAGCTTTTTTTTGATACGGCTACTTGGGTCACCTCTTCTGGGATACCTCCTTTTGAAAAAGTGTTTTCAAAATTTTCTTGTGCCTTTTTTGCTAACTTATCGCCGTGGCATATAGAAACCAACTCTCTTGCGAGATAAATCTTGAAGTCTTTAGGATTCTTACCTGAGTCTAGTGATTCTTTTATTGCTAATATATCATTGTTTGGTATATCAGTTATTATTTCAAAAGCTGGGACTATTAAATCATCGTTCCAACTCATCACCTTCCCAAACATTTCGTTTGGATTTTGATCTAGAGAAACCATGTTATTTTCGGTTTTTCCCATCTTATTACCCAAAGGATCTACTAGGAGCTTGGTGGAAATAACAAATTTTTCTTTATTTTTTTCTGACTTCATTAGGTTTCTACCTGTAAGCATGTTGAATGTTTGATCATTTCCTCCTATTTCCCCATCCACGTCCATAGCAACAGAATCATACCCTTGCATGAGCGGATATAGAAATTCGTGAATGTAGATTGGCTTGCCTTCCTTTATGCGTAATGAAAACATGTCGCGTTCTAACATTTGCTGAACGGTCATGTTTGATGCAAGATCTAGAACTTGTTCAAAATTCAATTTTGACAACCATTCTGAATTAAATTTAAACAAAGCCTTGTTAGGACCTTTGAAGGAGATGAGTTTTGCAGCCTGTTTTTGATACTCTTTTAAATTTTGCAACACTACTTTATGAGAAATTTTCTTTCTGGTTGCTGATTTATCGGTAGGGTCACCAATCATGGCAGTAAAATCGCCCATAAGGAGTATGATTTGATGACCAAGTTTTTGAAATTTGGATAATTTAAGAATTGGGATTGCGTGGCCAAGATGGAGTGTGGGCCCAGTAGGATCTATACCTAGATAGATGGTTAACTTTTCCCCTTTCATCATTTTTGATTTAACAAAATCTTTTGATGGATAGATATTCTCTACTCCGCGAGAAAGAAGGGTGTCAATTTGTACTTCATTAATAATGGTTTTTTGTTTTGAAAAATTAAACATACATATATTCGTTAGTTACTATTACTTTATCATAAATGTGGTAGAATACGAAGAATGAGAAAAAGGTCTATTTTTAGGCATGGATTAAGAAATTCTATTTTATTTCTACTTTCTTGTGGAATAGTCTTTATGAGTATTTTTTTGATATGGCTTGCGACACTTAAAATCCCCTCAATAGAGACCGTTGTGGAGAGAAAAATAAGCCAATCTACAAAAATATACGATAGCACGGGAAAAATTCTTCTTTACGATGTTTATCAAAACACAAAAAGAACCTTAGTTCCTTTTGAAGAAATATCCCAAAATATTAAAAATGCTGTTATTTCCATTGAAGACAAGGATTTTTACACACACGACGGCTTCAAACCGAAATCGTTTCTAAGGGCTGCCATTGTTAATACACTAACAGGTGGATTTTCTCAGGGCGGATCAACTATTACTCAACAGGTTGTTAAAAATTCTATTTTAGTTGGAGATAAAACCATAACTAGGAAACTGAAAGAAATCGTGTTGGCCTTAAAATTGGAAAAAATTATTTCGAAAGATCAGATTCTTGAAATGTACCTAAATGAAAACCCGTATGGTGGAACTTTGTATGGGGTTGAGGAAGCTAGTCAAGCTTTTTTTGGTAAAAAATCAAATGAGGTGACCCTTGCAGAAGCGGCATATATTGCAGCCCTCCCACAAGCTCCATCATATTACTCTCCTTATGGTAGTCATAAAAAAGAATTGGACGAAAGAAAAAATTTAGTTTTAAAAGAAATGTTGATTGATAAAAAAATTAACAATGAAGAGTATAATACTGCTTTGAATGAAAAAGTCGTTTTTCTTCCTAAATCAGATAAGGGTATCAAGGCTCCTCATTTTGTAATGTTTGTTAAAGACTATTTGGAAAAAAAATATGGAAAGGATGTTTTGGAACAAGGGGGTTTAAAGGTTATAACAACTTTAAATTATGATTTGCAGGCTAAAGCAGAAGCGATAGCCAAACAGTTTGCGGAATCAAACGAAAAAGATTTTAATGGTTCAAATGATGCCTTTGTGGCAATAGACCCAAGAAGCGGGGCGATATTAACTATGGTGGGATCCAGAGATTATTTTGATAAAGAAATTGATGGGAATTTTAATGTTACTACTGCACACAGACAACCAGGATCAACATTTAAGCCTTTTGCTTATGCGCAAGCTTTTATAAAGGGATTTACTCCAGAAACTTTGTTGTTTGATTTGCAAACTCAATTTTCTGTAAAATGCCCGTTAAATGACTTTACAACCACAACAGATGGCGTTTGTTACTCACCAGGAAACTATGATGATAAATTTAGAGGACCAATAACACTAAGGGAGGCTTTGGCACAATCTATAAACGTGGTATCTGTAAAAACTCTGTATTTGGCTGGAGTAAAAGATACTATTAACTTAGCCAAAAGTATGGGTATTTTGGGTCTTGGAGATGCTAATACTTACGGTTTAACGCTTGTTTTGGGGGGTGGTGAGGTTTCTTTATTAGACATGACTTCTGCATATGGAGTTTTCGCTACAGAAGGCTTAAGAACAGCATATTCCAGCATATTAAGGGTGGAGGATAAGAATGGAAAAGTTATTGAAGAAATGTCTCCTAAGCCTTACCGTGTTTTGGACCCAGAGATAACTAGAAAAATATCTGATATTCTTTCAGATAATATAGCGAGAACCCCGTTATATGGAGCTAACTCTGTTATTTACTTTGGAGGTAAGGATGTGGCTGTGAAAACTGGTACAACAAATAACTACAAAGATGCCTGGATAATTGGCTATACACCTAGTGTTGTTGTTGGGACATGGGCCGGTAATAACGACAACACCCCTATGGCAAAAAAGGTGTCTGGTTTGATTGTCGCACCAATGTGGAGAGCTTTTATGGATGAGGTCTTAAAAACAATTCCGGATGAAACTTTTACCCAGCCCCAAAAAGAAGATTCTTATGATTTGAAACCTGTTCTGCGGGGAAAGTGGCAGGGTGGTGTATCCAACATTACACAAAATTTACTGGTTGATATTAATATTCCTTACAACTCCTTACAAGAAACTCTTTCTGGTGGTGTTCATTCTATTTTATATTGGTTAGATAAAGAAAATTCTCGCGGGCCTGCACCAACAAATCCTCTGTCTGATCCTCAGTATGAGAGATGGGAATATTCTGTTAGGCTTTGGGCACAAAATCAGGGGTTATAATAAAAATTTATTTAATGTCTATTATTTTGTTTGGGGTTAGAGAGTTGATTTTTTCTATAATTCTTTTTTTAAAGATAAATAGTTGATTTTTGGTGGGTGGGGATGATTTTATGTATATTGTATTATTTTTTATTTCGAGGTTTTCGATATCTATTTTTATATTTGATTCCTTTTCTATTATGTTTAGAATTTGCTTGTTATGAAGTTGTGATGATTTTATTTTTTTTGAGAATTTTTCAAGAAATGTGGATATATTAAACATGTCTTTTATTTATTCATTGGCATCACTAAATAAATAAAAGATTTGTCTCCAACACCACTCACAATCATTGGTTTGTTTGGACCAGAAAAACTCAAAGAGACACTGTCTGCTTCTATAGACTGAAAACAATCAATAATGTATTTATGGTTAAAACTTATAGTAAGTTCTTCTCCTTTTATAACAGCGTCAGGGTTGTTGATGTTTTCTCCAACTTCCATGTTTTTGGTTGTTATTTTAAACACTTTTTCTTTTGGGTTTACATGAAAAACAACTTGACTAAATTTATCTGAAAATATATTAGATATTCTTAAAGCGCTTACAAAATCTTGTTTTAAAACAATAATTTCTGTTTTTATATCTTTTGGAATAATTTGTTTGTAGTCTGGGAAAGAGCCGTCTATTACTCGAGAAGTTACATATATATCGTTATAAGAAAAAGCAATTTGGTTTTCGTTTAAATAAACATTTACATCATCTTTTATGTCTTCCAGAGTTCTTATTATTTCCCCTATGTTTTTAAACGGTATTAGGATTTGGTTGAATTCTTTATGTTTTTTAACATTTATTTTCTTTTCGGCTAATCGAAAAGAGTCTGTGGCAACAAAAGTAACCTTATCCTCTTCTGACAACAATAAAACACTTGAGAGAACTGGTCGTATTGTTGATGGTGATGAACTATACATCACGGATTTAAATCCTTTTATTAGGTTTTGTGTATTAAATGTGAAAGGTGTTTCACTTGACACTTTTGGAATATTTGGAAAATCGTCTATTGGGAACGCTTTGATTAGTGATTCTGAGTGTTTTGTTGATATTTTAAGGTTTCCTTCTATTACTTCTAAAAGAATATTTTTATCACTTGTTATGTTTGAAATAAAATTATATAAAACAGATCCAGACACTGTTGTTTTTCCAGGTTTCAATACTTTAACAGGTATTGAGATTTCAACACCAATATCTAAGTTTGTTGCTTTAATAGTTAGAGTTGAGTCTTTTGCTTCCAACAAAACGCAACTTAAAATAGGTAAAGTAATGTTTTTACTAGTGACCCTTTCTGCTTTACTAATGGCGTAAGATAATTTTTCTTTAACACATTCTATTTTCATAATATTAGTTAATTTTATCTTTTTTAAATACTTATTACTATTAGTGTCCTTCAATTGTTAATATCTCAATAATAACCTTAATATTAAACATTTATTAATAAATCTTTTTGTGTATATCCATCCAACTTCTGTGTATAACCTATTACCTATATACACCCTTAAAACTAAATACACAAGTTGTTTACATACACACAAACACTTATCTACATGAAATCCACAACCTTTTACACAAAAATCGACCTCAATTGATTAATTTCTTGTGTTAACCCTTCATCCAATTTCATATCATTTTTAATTTTTTCACACGAGTGCATTACAGTTGTATGGTCTCGACCACCAAGCTTCTCCCCTATTGCTGGATAGGAAATATTAAAATCCTCACGAAGTATGTACATTATTATTTGTCTTGGCTTAATAATTTCTTTTTTTCTTGTTTTATCATAAATTAGTTGGTCCTCAATATTGTAAAATTCAGCAACGGTTTTTACCACCTCTTTTGTTGAAACCAACTTTTTTGGTTTTGTGTTATTTTTAACAAAATTTTTTGCTTCAACTAAGGTTATTTCTCTTTCTTTTAATTGTGAATGACATGTGATTGAGTTTATTATTCCCTCAAGTTCTCTAATGTTTCCAGTAACAGAATAAGCAAGATAATCAACAACTTCTTTTGGTATTTGGTAAAGGCCAACACTTGATTTGGACCTTATAATGGCAGCCCGAGACTCGTTGTCTGGTGTCGGGATGTCAACAATCATTCCGGCACTAAACCTAGATTTCAACCTATCTTCCAAGTCCTGTATTAATCCAGGGTGCTTGTCTGATGAAAATATAATTTGCTTATTGTTTTCATAAAGATGATTAAATAAATGGAATAACTCCTCCTGAATCTTCATTTTCCCAGAGAAAAACTGTATATCATCCATAACTAAAACATCATACTTTCTATATTTTTCCTTAAAAAAATTCGGTTTATTTAGTTGAAGAGCGTTAACATATTCTTGGCTGAATTTTTCTGAGGTGGTATAAAACACTCTTCTTCCGCCAGAATTTTTTAAATGGTTCCCAACAGCTTGAATTAAATGAGTTTTTCCGTGCCCAGTCCCGCCATAAATAAAGAGTGGATTATAGACAATTCCAGGTTTTTTGATTACTGCTTGACTTGCTGCATGCGCGAACTCGTTGAAAGGTCCTACCACAAAAGATTCAAAAGTATAGCGAGGGTTTAGGTTGTCATCTTTGTTTATATAAGTATCAGCTATCGGCAACTCCCTGTTAACCTGGGTTGTTTTTGTGTGCTCGTTCTTTTCTCGAATTTCCTCTTTAGAAATAATGTAATGCAAAGACTGAATATTACTAGAAATATTACGTAAAGTCTTAAGAATAGAATTATGAAACTTACTCCCCAACCAATCTTGAACAAACGTATTCGGAACACCCAAATAAACAGCCCCATCTTCTTGCTTTATTATTGCTGTATCCTTAAACCATGTATTAAAGTTCGGTTTGGAAAGACTTAGTTCCATTTCAACTAAAACACTGTCCCAGAGTTTTTTATTTTCCATCATGTTCAACATTATATATAAATTGAAAAAAGATAGTACTTGTTAAAAAGTCACTAATATGTTAATAATATGTG
>CAYITW010000019.1:0-12785 GCA_964366395.1 uncultured Candidatus Saccharibacteria bacterium | reverse complement strand
CATCGAATAGTCCGGTTCTTACATAGCCGGAGCTGTCGAATTTCATTAAGGCATAGCGGTCATGCGCGCCAGCGACTTCGTATAGCCAAATGATAGTCTCAACTGCTTCTCTTTGGGCGAAGTAGTATTGAAATAAGTATGTTTCGCCATCACTATTTTGTACCGGATGGTCTGTAAGAAACCACCAGTGAAGAAGTGCCTTGCTAGTCTCACTTACGCCCTTATATCCTGACAAACGCCACTGCGCCACCTCTTTCCTTATCGAATGGACAAAAGGCGGTAGAAGTTTCTCCCTGCCAGACTTAAACAAATCTTCATCGCCAGGAAACCAGCGAGTCTCGGGGTCAAGGATTTCGTATGGTGACTTTGGAAATTTTGGATCAAGTGCCATAAAATCAAATTGTATTACCGGTATTCCACCAGTTAGTAAAATCTCTTAAAATTGCATTTCTGTTTGCCTCATCTTCTACAAAGTTTATCTGTGATGCCTTATCCCCGAGGTCATGGAAGCTGTGTCCGGAATGATATACGTTAGTACCATCAATAATCATGTAGCGATCATGGCATTGATTGTTTTCTCTTACTTCAATATTGACATTGGGATATTGAGATTTAAGTTTGGCCAAATCAGTTTTTATACTCGGTATGTACTTATTGGTTTTTGTCAGTAATTTGATCTCTATGTTATCAATATATGGTTCTAACACACTCAGTAAGTCCGGATGTAAAAAGTTATCCTCTATCCATATCTTGGCTTTGGCAGACTTAAGTATTTGTCTAAATACTTTTACAGCATCGTAGGATTTTCCAGAACCAAAGTAGATTTCTTTTTCCACAGTGGTTCCAGTCAGATTTTGAATAATCTCCTTTATAAAGATCCTCCATAGTTCTAACTTACTCTCGGCCGTTGCTCTGTTGTGAAAACCTGATTTAAGAACCGTTGTCCAACCACTATTCAATTTCTTATATTTTAGTTTGGTTGTATCATCATTTAGTTCATCCGTAATCTCTCTAAGAATGTTTACAGCTTGAGTTCTTGTTTCCTCTAACCTTTTGTTCTCTAACAGCTCCTGGTCTCCTAGTTTATAACACTCAACTATTTCATTTAGTAGATTGTGCAGTTGAGTTATCATATTTTGATTTTCTTTATTGGTATTTTTTTGCTCCTGGGATTCCCCTGGAAACTCAAGTGCGCCTAGATGAGCATATTTTCCCAAAACATAACTGTCTCCAGTTGAAAGAAGTGGCTCGAGGTGTGTAATCAAATGATCTAGTTCGTATTTCTCTTCTTTATTTGTATTTGTTAAATACTCTTTCCTTTCTAATCTTTCTAGTTTTTCCTTCCAAACATTTAACAATCTATAAACCAATCTTGAAAGGGTGGCGACCATTGCATTAGATATACTGATATTTACTTCGTCTCTCGATTCTTCTTTAAAATATCTATTGGGGTCACTGTAATTTAGATTGTATTTACCAATCTTTGAGTCTATATCCTCAAATGCCTCGATCATGTCTTCAAGCTTTTCCTTATCTTCTTTTTTGTTTGCATTACTGCCAAGTTCTTTTAATCTTGGCAAGAACTCCTGAATCGCCAGATGGAAATATTTGAGTGTGGTTATGTAAAGCTCGCTCATATATTTATCTCAATTATTTTCATCGTGTCATTGCCGAAAATGTCCACGACTTTGACGGCAATCTTGCGTTTACCTTTTCCAAGTTCGCGGACGACGCTCGTAAGCTCGAGGTTGCGGTCTTTCTTGGTGCGGAATGACTGCCACTCATTCTCAAACACATGACTGCCGGTCCATTTTTCATCCCATTTATCAGTCTTCTCGTTCTTTACGCGGATGATTTCCTTCTTGCTCTCGAAGTTGAAGTCAATTGCCCAATAATCGATCCAGTCTGTCCATTTTTTCGTGAGCACATCGCGCTTCAGGATACCGTCCTTATCTTTTGTTACTTTGATAATCTGGCCATTCTCGACAATAAGCTTCTTTCCACCGGCTTTTAGATTTTCTTCCACCTCTTTGATTGAATCTTGGTTGTAGAACACGGAGAAATCAGTAAGTTCGATGGCTACTGAACCTTTTTTCACGATTGGCTTCACTTCGATATAAGCAACGTCATGGAAGATCACCTGATTCTTCTCTATAGCTCGCTTATCAAATACATCTCGAGGGATATATTTAAGTGCAAGGTCAACACCCTTACTCTTGGCTTCCTCTTGGATGTTAGGGAATAGACCCATCTCGAACTCAAAGGCCAGCACGTCCACTTTCGTAATCTTTTTCTCCAAGCACTCATCAATAACTGCCTCTACAAATAGCCGCGATACTGGCAGATTGATTGGACCGATGGCGACTAGCCGGGATGATTTCTTGCCGTGGAAGGTTTTGAAGCCATCAGTCGGCTCTGCTTTGTACGCGGAGAGAATAAGCGACACAAAATCCTTTTCTTTTTTTGCTATTTGCTTTCGTTTTTCTTCTTCTCGCAAGTCCTGATTTACTCCGATGTAATGCTGACGTTCGTATTTACCAAGGTTGAGAATCTCAAAGGCGCGATAGTCCTTGCCGGCCTTCTTGAGCTCACGCTGTACACCAATCATGCGCTTGCGAGTGGTATGGATAGAGAACTTTCCTAAATCACTCCCAATCCATTTGCGTCCAAGTTTCTCTGCTACAGCAAGAGTAGTACCGGAACCGGCAAAGAAGTCGGCGACAAGGTCACCCTCTTTTGATGACGCATTGAGAATACGTTCAAGTAAGGCCTCTGGTTTTTGTGTTGGATAGCCTTCTGTTTCTTGTGCTTGAGAATTTATTGGATAAATATCTGTCCATATATCTTCAACTGGCGAACCTTGCGATTCGTCCAAGTACCGCTTAACTCTTGGTTTTCCAGATCCAGTAAATACAATAAGTCCATTTTTCATCCCTTCATTAATTCTTTCTTGTGACCAAATCCAGTGCTTGCCGGGTGGAGGTGTGAGCAGTTTATCTCCAAAGTTTTTAGCCTCGCCTTGGCCTTTTTGGGTAAAATCAGCCAGTTGGTATTTTTTACCGGTAGATTCTTCAATATTATTATAGTGAGTATCTAGTCTAGCTACATCATGCGCGGTATATAATTTGTTAAAGTAATAATCATCCGACTTTGCATAAATAAAAATAGAATCGTGAACATTTCCAAAAGACTTTGCTTGACCTTTGGAGGATCTAACTTTTTGCCAGATGATTTCATTTACATAATTATCTTTTCCAAATATTTCATCCAATATGGATCTCATATAACTGTTAACTCTCCAGTCACAATGCACGTACATGCTTCCATCTTCCGCAAGAAGATCGCGCATCAATGACAACCGCTCGTGTATCATCGCGATAAAACTATCTGCACCTTTACCCCAGGTGTCACGATAAGCAAGCTCCTCAAGCACTGATGGCTGTTTCGTAAACTCCTCATCGCCAATCTCAATATTCATTGAGAAATCAGCGCCCACATCAAATGGGGGGTCTATGTAGATTAGCTTCAAGCCACCCTGAGCCTCAATCTCTTGCCGGAGTGGGCCATTCTTCAAGCTCGATAGAATAAGCTTGTTATCGCCCCAAATGAGCTTGTTCGTCCAGTCACTTATCTGCCGGCCACGTTGGTCAATGTCGAAAAACGATGTTTGCAACTTAACCTCTTTCTCGCTACGTGGCTCATCTACCTGTTCAATTACCTGAAATGGCAGGACCGTATTCGTAACCTCATCTGTCTTACCATTCCATACCAGCTCAACCTCTTGTTTCTCGTCAAAAAGGAGAAAGCGGTATTTGTCCGGCAAAGGTTTTCCAGACTCAATATACTTGACGATATCTCGCTTCTCATTGTCTGATAGGTTCAAATTATGTGGAGACTTGACTTGCATTTGAGTAGTTAATACTCTAGCAAGCATTGGGTTATTTTTCTATCTTTCTCTTTCAACAAAAAACGGCGGTGCCGTTGCCGGAACCGCCGTTTGATGTAAAGAAGTCTTATTTTTGGCAGAAGTGCGCGATTGCCTGACTTGCTTCTTCCTTTGTCAGCGAGTTGATTTGGGATAGCCATTTCTCGAGTTCTTCCCCTTCGCAATTAATTTGCGCCAATTGCGTAAGATACTGGCACTGCTTCTCACTGGCCGGCTCAGGGCCATCGTTCTCTCTTGTTTGGTATGCCTCCCCAAGACCTCTTGAGCCAGTTAGGGCCGGCGCCTCAAGCCGAAGAGTATCAAGAACCTTAGTAGCAGAATTGGCTGCCGAAAGAAAACTTCCGTTTATCGCCACGCTCAAGGTACGCTCTAGCACACGATTGACCCTGTTTACGACTGAAGACCCTCGTCCCTGACCGATTATTTTCCCATCCTGACGCAATGTACAAAGAATAGCGATCAAGCCTGGGATGTGCCTGAATGTGGCAAGAGTTTCTTTATCTTCCTCGAACGTCGCAGTAATTTGGTAGGTGCCACAGAGCTGTCTTACTGAAATTCGCACAGGGTGTTGGCTGTCCTGTACGTTGTAAGACTGCTTCCGCGCCATTTGGAACGGAGAAGGAACTGGGCGGGAACGGACTGACTTGTAAGCTGTTGTGTTCATTTTGATTTATCGTCTTCACGACAATAAGATTATGCTTGTAAGTAATTTCTATCGCTGTACCTATTGAGAAATCGAAATGCTCCATAAGTTTGTTGGAGATTCGAATCATAGGTCGTTTATCTGTACCGGGGCAGCGCACCACGGTCATTCTTCGAGTGGTAGGGATCATGTGCTTATTTTCACAATGTCATTTTTGTGGAATAAATTCACAACCCTCCTTATCTTTTTAATCACTTCGCCAGTGGTCTTATCCTTGACCTCGATGATAGTGATGGACTTAAGAGCCTTAGAATTTTTACGCGGAACATAACCCTGCGCGACAAGAGAGGTAAAAGGTAAGGCGTCTGTGGCCGGATTAAAGTCATCTGCAACTTCGTCTCCGAACCTTTCTCGCACCTGATCTCTTACCATCTCCGCTGATCGCTCCCCACCTCGCCAAGGTGAAGTCAGAACTTCTTTAATGCTGTGCATATTTGTAACAAAACTAATTAGAGCGCAGACGACCTGCTAGCGCCCAAGGCATTAATAATTAACTTCGCCTCACTCATTTAGTTTTATTGTCTTATTTAGATACTTCGGATAGGGGTGCCGGGGAGTGGACTCGATTACCACCCCTACCTGCGTAAGGGACTACATGGTAACCTCACGACGTGTTTCCGCGAGTCCTGTTTAGAAAAAGTGTCGATTTGGGAATTTGAGGCCAGCTAAAAAATTACGCCAGGATTTTTGAAAAGTGGGTGGTTGCAGGAATATGAATAAAAGAGCTATCATTGGAAGTGTTTCTACAACTGAATAGCCCGTAAGGGCAGGACCTAAACCAGAAAGTCTTTGACAACTGGCATGGTTCTCTAGACTCATGGAAGATACTGAACCCCACGTTCAGCGACTCTTCCATGAGCCATACCTCGAAAGGGGTATGGGGTCGCAAGACCTGAAGCTAGCGTGGGGCTTAGTGTGCCTACGCTAGCTTATTACCGGCTAGCTTTTTTGTATCTCTTAATAAATTCAAACTAAATTCATGGGATTCTTTTACAGCATGGCGTTAAAAGGTTTGTTGAACCCCGTCCTTCAAGAAAAAACTAAATTAACTTATGAACAGCGAGAAGTTATTAGTGAATATTGGGTATTGGTTATACCTTATTTAAGGTTATTTTTTCAGAGTGTAATTGATGATGATAAATGTAAGGATTTTCTTAGAGAATTAGCCCGATGTGATAAAAAAACTTTTAGAGAAGTGGTTAATTTATTTGTTATTTGGTTTTTCTATAACCTAGATCGAACAGTTATAAGAGGTGTTAGTGACTTATTAGAAGAACAAAGAGTAAGAACGTACTTTATCAAAGTTTGGTTTATTGATTCTGTTGAATTTCATGATATTGTTTATTCGCTTGATAACACAAAACTTGAAGAAAGGCAGCAAGTTTTTTGTAGATCAGTTTGCGAGAAATTAAGTAATGACAAATTACTAGGAAATCTTATGATTTTCGTTTCTGCTCATATGTTTGGAAATTTAAAGTTAGTTTTATCACTAGACGAAGAAAAATTAGTAAGGGCAAGTCTTTAATCAATGAAAAAACTCTTTACTAAATCTACCATCACCGCTTTCATTCTCGGTCTGGCTGTTATGTATGGCTCTACTTTAGGACTATCTTGGATACAAAACCCCTGCACCGGCGCGAATGTTGGAGTGGTAACTATTCTCGGAGAGATAGACTCTGTAGAGGATGTTGAATATTACTCGACATCCGCTCCTGACATCGTTCGCCAAATTGGAGAACTGGAAGCTAACCCAAGTATTAAAGGCATACTTTTGGACATCGATTCCGGCGGGGGTGCTATGGAGTCAAGTGAAAGTATCATGTTGGCGTTAAAAGGAGCATCGAAACCTACAGGGGCTGTCATTCGCAATATGGGGGCCTCTGGGGCCTTCTTAGCGGCCACGGGTGCTGATAGGATCTTTGCAAGCAGATTTTCAGATGTGGGTAGTATTGGGGTCACAAATGAGTTTATAGACACCAGCGAACAGGACAGGCAGAACGGAGTGATTTTCTACGACTTTTCCTCCGGTATAGACAAGGGAGCCTTGAAGCCGGGTAGCAAGCTTACCCAGGCACAGAGAGAAGTCATTATGGAAGATGTCGTGAAATTACACGATATATTCGTATGGGATGTTGCTCAAAACAGGGGCATTCCTTTAGAGAAAGTTAAAGAAATCGCCACCGGCAGAAGTTATGTGGGCGAGGATGCGCTTGAATTGGGACTGGTAGATCAGATTGGAGGCCTGCCAGAGGCTATGGCATGGCTGAGGGACCAGATCGGTGAAGAACCAAGTCTGTGCTATCTGGAAGAGTGGGTTCCGGGACTGGAGTAAGATAGTGGCATGACCGCCTTTAGAGAAGACTACTTTGCACTTACCACAAAGCTACTTAAAAGAGATTTAGAACGAGCGAGGAGAAAAGAGCCACCAGAGGGGAAATATTTAAACTTTGTTCATAACGGCCGATCCGCGGCTCTCGACTATTCGATAGAGCACTCTTTTGATGAAAACACCTATCTTGTGGTCAATGTCAGCGGAGAACCTCAAAAAATCCTTTTATCTCAACGAGAATTGAAATTTGGAACACGCACATATCTTACTTGTGGCTGTGGAAACAAAACTAACGCCCTTTACCTGAAATTGGGCTACTTCGCCTGCCGCGAGTGTCAAAAGATGCATTACAGATCAACTAATTTGAATAAAACCAGCGAACATGGACAGTTTCTCTTCCTGCAGAATCGGAGAATAAGGCTTATGGAGATGAGAGAGAAGATGGATCGTCCCATCTATAAAGGGCGGTACACAAAGCGTTTTATGCGCTGGCTGGGTTATTGTTCTCGTGCCGGAATCTTCAACGAGGCTATACAGGCATGGGAAGCTATGGAGGCCATAAAGAGTAGTCGAACGCAGAAGATTTAGACGAAGCCAGTAATTTAATGTTTTATTCTCATCCTGTCTGGTCGTCTGTGGTATTTCAGAGAAAATGCACTAAATGGCAATTTTTGTTAGGATTTGATCTATGTATGTGGTAAAAAATAGATTTGACTTAAGGTGGCTAAGTACCAAAGTAAATAGACGTAAAATCAACGCATTGTTACATATTTATGATGCCTATAAGGATACTGTTATTAACCACCTGGAAAATTCCATAAATACGTCTAATAAACTGAATATTCTTTTTAGGAATAAATTAATCCCTACAATAAAGAAACTTGCAGAAGAGTTAGAAATAGACCCGGGGAGTAAAAGGGTAACCAAACTATCAACCAATTATTTACCATTTCCTAATTTATTTCTGGCAGAAAAAATATTACGTGACAACAATCAATCTACTCGAGGTGGAATTGCAGAGATTTTTGGTATCTACGGATGGATAAAAGAACTTGCTGAGGATACAGGAGCAGTAAATCAACCAACGATACCTGAGATTGAAAATTTAGTCTGGGAATTGAGGAGCTTGGCCCCACTCGGACAGTCAAGCGACCCTATAATTTCACTTGGTACACCCCCAAAGGTCTTTTTGCTAGAAAATGGGTGGCGCATACAAGGACCACGCAGGGTGGCTTTTCTTTCTAGACGAGGATCTTTATACGGTGAATTTGTCGGCCTCATGATTGAATCGTGGGGAGCGCTTCGCACAAAGGATACTGTACTTGAGATGTTGAGTGAAAGAACTAGAAAAAAAGGTTGGCAACTGGAGCACATAGAAACAGCTCTAAAGGGCATAAACAAAATAGTAAGCGCCGTTGACTTGCGACGTTTTCGTTTAATACAAGATGGGGATAGTTTGATGCTTGGGTATAGTGATAAACGTTCAAAAAAATAAATCCACCGTAGATCCACTAGTGGTGGATATTTATTCTTGTCATCTATAGGTCGCTGATCTAAAAGATAAAAGTATCGTTGCTAGTCTTCCATCTTCCACTTGCCATAGCAGGCAGGTGGTTTTTGTTTTACTACGTGCGTGGCAGTTAACCACACATTAGTAGTAATCACGTGCAACTCGAATGACCACCGACATCGACAAAACAAAAGAGATGCTCGCAGGACTTGGGCTTACTGAAAAGGAGCTCGAGGATGTTCGCGATACTTGCGACCTGCTTGCAGAGATCATTGTCGATGGCTGGTTCGAGAAGCATAAACAAAAATTAAATGACAAACGAACAAAGAAATAAGATGCGAGAAGCGGCACATCAGTATCTAAATATAGGATTTTCTGTCTTCCCCTGCGGAGCTGATAAGAGGCCACTAATAAAATGGACCAAGTACCAAACAGAAAGGGCTACGCATGGGGAAATAGAAACTTGGTTTAAACAAATGCCGGATATGAACATTGGAATTGCTACCGGTGCCTTGTCTGGTATCGCCGTGGTCGATGTTGAGGCCGGAGGAGATATCGAAAGGTTTCCTCCTACAGTAATGGCGAAAACCCAAGGTCAGGGTTGGCATTTGTACTACAAATACCCCAGCGATGAGATAAGGAACTCTACACGTATTACTGACCTTACCGACGTGAGAGGAATTGGTGGCTTTGTGGTCGCACCGCCAAGCATAGGTGCTAAAGGCTCCTACGAGTGGATTAGAGCCCCTTGGGACTTCGAGATGGCTGAATATCCGGCAGAGGTAATGAATGCGCTTGTTAAGACCAAAGCATCAGTATTGTTAAACAGCAATAACACTAAAGGTTGGCGCGAGCTAATCAAGGAAGATGTGATTGAGGGAGAGAGAAACAATATGGCCACAAAAATTGCTGGAGGTCTCCTTAATCACTATCCAATGGAGCAGTGGGAGAATAAAGCATGGCCAGCCTACCAGAAGTGGTGTCTTTATCACTGCAAACCACCTATGCCGGACGATGAAGCGCGGAGAACATTCGATTCTATTAGACAAGCAGAGGAAACAGGTCGTGCTGAACAATCGGATTCAGAAGCCAAAAACCAAGCTGATGTACTGATAGATATGGTTACAACTAATCCTGACATAGAACTCTTTAGAGATGAGTATGACATTGCCTTTGTCAAAATGAACTCAAAAGATCAGAAAGAAACATGGAATTGTCGCAGTAGAAAGTTCTCATTATGGCTTCTGTATAGTTATCGCGAAACTTTTGGCTTTGCACCTCAACCTAGCGCTATCTCACTAGCCGTTCAAGCACTAGAAGGGAAAGCCATCTTCAAAGGTAAGCAGTACAAACTACATAATCGAGTTGCGAATGCTGACGGAGCAACTTGGTATGATCTCGCCGACAAGCAAAATCGAGTGATTCGTATCACACCTGATGGTTGGTCCATAGTTTCTGACCCGCCTATATTATTTAGACGGCACAAACATCAGTTAGAACAAGTAGAACCAGTAACTGGAGGAGCTGTGAGCGACTTTCTGCCCTTGGTAAACGTGACTGGCCGATTAAATCAGCTTTTGCTTCAAGTGTATCTCGTCTCATGCTTCATCCCGGAATTTCCACATCCCATCCTCTATCTTTTTGGTCAAAAGGGATCGGCTAAATCAACACTCTCAAAGTTACTGCGAAATCTCGTGGATCCATCAAAAATAGAAGTACTAATTATGCCAAGCGACACTAAGGAGCTTGTGTTGCATTTAGCTCGACACCACCTCGTTTTCTACGATAATGTGTCAAGAATATCTGATAAGCAATCAGATTTGTTTTGCGTAGCTGTCACTGGTGGTGGTATTTCGAAACGTGAATTGTATACAGATGCGGATGATTTTATCTTTCACATCCAAACAAATGTAGGCATCAACGGAATCAACGTTAGTGCTATTCAACCAGATTTGCTTGAGCGAAGCATTCTTATGGAATTGACGCCGGTAGGCGAAGATCAACGCTTAACCGAGCATGTCCTATATGCCGAGTTTGAGAAGATACGGCCCAAAATATTGGGAGCCATCTTCGAGGCGGTATCAAAAGCCCTAAAGATTGTTCCTAGTATCCAGCTTGCAGAAAAAACGCGCATGGCAGATTTTCTTGTCTGGGGATGCGCTATAGCCGAAGCACTTGGATATAAGCAGTCGGAGTTTATAGAAGCGTATCATCAGAAGATTCAAGAACAAATTGAAGTGTCGATAGCCGCGTCATTAGTGGCCCAAACTCTAATTAAGTTCATAGAAGATATTAACTCTTGGGATGAAAAACCTTTTTGGGAAGGAACCCCGACTGAGCTTATAGGACTACTGAGAAAAGTTGCGGAGAATCAAAATAATGGCAGAGTGCCTAAATACTTCCCAGAAGAACCGAACCAACTGACTCGTCAGATTAATATTCTCAAACCAAACCTCCTAACTATTGGTATCAGTATTTCTGACGGTAAATCAGGCACTAGATATATAAGAATTGAAAAAATTACGAAAAACATCGACCAGACCGTCCAGAGCGACCATCTAAACCACCTGGACGATGAGGACGATAAGGACGATGTTTCTTGAAAATAGCCAAGTATATGATCCTTCCCCCTCCGTCCACAGCTTATCAACTGGGAAGCTGGAAACTGACACGTTATCATTAACCAACTAACTAACCACCCCATGAAAACAATTAAAACTAAAAATGGAAAGCGACAAGCGATCATCTACGTGCGCGTGAGTTCTGATGAACAAGTCAAAGGTACTTCGCTTGATGACCAAGAGAAGCGCTGCAGGCTTTACTGCACAGATCAAGGTTTAGAGGTGCTAGAAGTATTTCGAGAAGAGGGAGCCAGCGCCAAAAGTGCTGACAGAAAAATCCTGCTTGAAGCCATCGAATTCTGCCGAAAGAATAAAGGCAGTATCTCCGCCTTTGTAGTCTGGAAAGTTGATAGGTTCGCCCGAAATACAGAAGACCACTTTGCGGTTAGAAAAATCTTGCTCGACTATGGCACTACGCTTATGTCAGTAACGGAACCGATTGGAAATAATCCTGTAGAGAAGTTGCTTGAAACCGTCCTGGCAGCTACATCTGAGTTCGACAATAGTATTCGTAGGCAACGATGCACTAATGGCATGCTCGCACGCGTTCTCCAAGGTATTTGGCCATGGAAACCTCCAGTAGGTTATATTTGCGCCAAGAATAAGAAGCAGGGAAAGAAGAAGACAGAACCGGATAAGATCCACGAAAAAGTCTTTCCGCTTATTCAGCGAATGCTCAAAGGTTATGCCAAGCAAATCTACACACCAGCTGACATAGCACAGGAGTTAGAGAAAGCCGATTTCAAGAAGCTTACAGGCATGAAGCCTAGATACCAGCTTGTAGACATGCTCCTGCACGAACATTTGCGATTTTACGCCGGATGGCTGAGAAACCCATGGCCAAGTGAAGATGGTCGCGATAAGTACATCAGAGGACAGCATACGCCTATGATTGATGAAGAGACTATGAACGACATTCTCTTTATTCAAAGTGGAGGCAAGATCAGAACTCGCCATGACAGAAATAACCCAGAGTTTCCATTAAGACGGCTACTGGTCTGCATTTCTTGTGGTAAGGCATTGACTGGAAGCACCTCAAAGGGAAATGGAGGGCTGTATCCAAGTTATCACTGCTACAACAAAGAATGTTCGATGAAGCACAAGAGCATATCCAAAGATAAGGTGGAGCCAGCTTTTATAGCGCTGCTTGAGAAAGTAACACCAACAGAAGAATTCCTAAAATACTTCTCGGAGGTCGTGCTGACACGATGGGACAGCAAAGTATTGGAACTTCAAGCTGACGCTAAGGTCCATGAAGATGCTTTGAGGGGTCTTGAGATCCGCCGAAGGAGCATCTTTGATATGCGTGAATTGGGCGTATACACGCCGGAGCAGTTTAATGAGCGCTTGGGAGAGGTAGAGATCCAAATCACTACTGCTAATATCTCACTTAACGAAACTAGGATTGATCAATATGACATCGAGGCCGGGATGAGCTACTGCAAACAAGCCATTAGGGATGTTTCTAGACAATGGCTGGATTTACCTCCTATTCTTCGAGCACGGTTCCAAAAGGTCATCTTTCCGGCAGGAATTGCCTATGATCGTTTAAAAGGTTTTGGAACCATCAAGTTGGGGCGAATCTACACGTTAAATCAGCTTGACTTGTCCAAAAATTATGGTTTGGTGGACCCTAGCGGATTCGAACCGCTGACCTCCTCATTGCAAATGAGGCG
>CAYITW010000018.1:0-12935 GCA_964366395.1 uncultured Candidatus Saccharibacteria bacterium | reverse complement strand
TGAAGTGTGGGTTCCATCTGAAAATACATACAGGGAAACTGGTTCCGCATCTTATTTTCACGACTTCCAAACAAGGCGCCTCAATATCCGTTATCGTGATGATGACGGTAAATTAAAATTTGCCCACTCCTTAAACAACACCGCGCTTTCTGGCCGTCCTCTTATTATGATAGTTGAAAACTATCAACAGGCAGATGGGTCAATCAAAATTCCTGAAGTACTTCAAGCATATATGGGAGGACAAACGGTTATTTCTAAATCCTAAACAATTTCGTCGAACTATGACTTTTTCGGAGACTTCACAGGCGGGTAGCCGAGAGAGAGCAAAATTTTAGCAAAAATTTATGCGCGCTCCGAAAAAGTCATAGTGAGTAAGAAGTTGTTACAATAATTATGGCTTCAAATTTATTACCAGCTCGTGAGGAATATCACAAAAAGAAGAGAAGACAAAAACTTTTTAAATACGGGATAATAATATCTCTGTTCGTTTTTATTATTGGAACTTTTTCATACATTACTCGCAGACCAGAAATTCGTATTTCCAAAGTTGAACTTTCTGGTGCGATTTTAGTAACAAAGGAAGATGTGGAACTTGAGTCACTAAACTTTATGAAAGGTTCGTATTTGTGGCTATTCCCAAAAAACAGCTCCTTTCTCTACCCCAAACGAGCCCTAGAAGATTATCTTCGCGAGTCGTTTAAAAGAATTGATACTATAGAAATTGATTTGAAAGATTTAGATACCGTACAAGTAAGTATCACCGAAAGAAAAGCAATAGCTCTATGGTGTGATACTTTACCAAGCTCGGAAAGCCTACCCGCGCCAGAAGCTATAGTAGATGATGGTTCATATAGGAGTCAGGGCTATTGTTATTTTATGGACCAAAACAGTAACATATTTGCAGGAGCCCCCAATTTTTCAGGAGACGCATATTTTAAATATTACGGCTTGATAACAGTTTCATCGGATATCGGAAATCCCATCGGCAGTTTCTACATGTCATCTTCTACCAAATTTGCTGAAGTAGTAGATTTTATTGAAACAACTAGAAAACTTTCTCTTAAACCTCAATATCTTATCGCAAAAAATAATGACGAGTTCTCGTTAATTATTGCTGGAGGGGGAGAAGTATACTTCGATATAAAAAGACCTCTTTCTATCGTGGCAGAAAATCTAGAAACCCTTTTGGAGAATCCCCCTCTGTCAAAATACAAAGGCTATCTTCCAGTTGAGTACATCGACCTACGTTTTGGTAATAAATTATTTTATAAATTGAAATAAAAATTAATAAAAATGCGTGAGGACGACCTCACGCATTTTATTTACCTTGGAACAACCAGAGATTTGGGATCTTTTCCGTCCCACCTGATTTTTCCTGAAAGGACATCGTTGGTAGCTATCGGTTGATACTTGTGCTCAGCTTGGTTTACTCTAAAGGCTAGAGTTTCTGCTGTCTCGTCGATACGAATTTCAATTGGAACTGAAAGGAAAACTGGTCCTTTGTCGTACTCTTCTGTGACGAAATGCATGGTTACAGCTGAGTGTGTGACTTCTCCTCGACGATAGGCTCCAATCACAGCTTCGTGGACACGGTGTCCATACATTCCTTCACCGCCAAACTTCGGAAGTGGTCCTGGATGGATGTTGAATGTTGTACGAGGGTCAAGTCCTGTTACTAGCTTTAGCCAGCCAGACAAGGCGACAAACTCAGCTCCTTTCACTATCTCTTGGTAGCGCTCTGCCGTCCAAGGAGAAGTGAAATGAACAAAAGGAATACCAAGTCGGTCCGCTCTTTCACGAACTCCACCATTTTCATGCTGTGAAACTACGGCGACAATCTCTGCATCAAGAATTTGGTTACGCGAAGCGTTGACCAGGTTCTCAAACCCAGATCCACCGCCGGTTTTTGAGCCAGATGAAAAAATAATAAGTTTCGGTTTAGCCATGTTGTTTCGCTCTCCGTTATTGTTTATATAGAATAAATATAATATAGTCAACACATGAATTTTTGGAAAAACCTACAACCGTCGAAGGCGAGCAGTGGTCGTATGACCAAACGACCTATTTCGGTTCTAGCTCCTCTTGCGGATGTAACAGATCCGGCTTTTCGACGTATCATTGCTAAGTACGGTAAACCAGATGTCATGTGGACTGAATTTGTGTCTGCTGACGGTTTATTCAAAGGGGGATATGATGCCTTGGTAAAGGATTTGGCTTTTACAGAAGAAGAGCGACCGATAGTTGCACAGTTTTTTACAAGTTCTCCTGAAATGATGAAAAAAGCTGCAGAGCTTGCTTGTGATTTGGGTTTTGATGGAATAGATATAAATATGGGCTGTCCCGATAAAAGTGTCGAGAAGCAAGGAGCTGGAGCAGCACACATAAAAAATCCAATACTTGCACAAGAAATAATTCTGTCAGCGATGGAGGGCGCGAAGAAGGACGGTAAAAATCTTCCAGTAAGTATCAAAACTCGGATTGGCTACAATAAAAACGAATTGGAAACTTGGCTACCGCTACTGCTTGAAACAAATCCAGCACTTATAACTATCCATGCTCGCACAAGAAAAGAGATGTCGCTTGTGCCGGCAAGATGGGAACACGTCAGGCGTGCTGTGGAAATACGTGATAGTTTTGTGGATAAAAATGGAAAGAAAAGTGAAACGCTAATTTTCGGGAATGGGGATGTGGCTGATTTAAAAGATGCGAAACTTCGAGCAGAAGAAACTGGTTGTGATGGTGTTATGCTTGGTCGCGCTATTTTTGGGACCCCGTATCTGTTCTCTAGTTCGTACGAACAGCTCCATAGAGAAAATGTGGAAGATAGGAGGAAAATTTTAAAAATAATGGTGGAGCATACAAAACTTTTTGAGGAACTACTTCCGCATAAAAATTTTTCAATAATGAAAAAGCACTACAAGGCGTACGTAAACGGTTGGCCTGCCTCGCCGGCAGGCGGAGATGGGGCTAAAGAACTCCGGATGAAACTTATGGAAGCAAAAGATGCTAACGAAGTTTCCAAAATAATTGATGTCTATTTGGAGACATTAAAATAATGGTATTTTGAGGTTGTGTATAAGTAAGTTAAATTTGATTTGACAAACTTTCGTGTCATGATACCGTATTACACGGAGCTGAATCGAGACGCAAAGACAAGAGAGGCCAACGAGCCTACGGCTTAAATGCCATAGTCCAGCTTTCTCGCTCAGTTACTAACAGCCGGTGTCATTGAAAATGGTCCATTTCTAAAACATGCAACCATTGTTCAACTGTGGTGACACGGTCACCACGATGCCGAAACAGATTTGGAGGTCTGTCGCAGGCGACCCAGGTAAGGACCCTTAGAGCTGGCTAATGCTCTGAACCTAACGGTTCGGGAAATCCTGTTGGGCTGGATGAATACAAACACTTGCAGACCGGTTAGCTTAGCTAGCCGGTCTTTTTCTTGCAAAAAAATTAAGTGCTGATACTATAAATAACAGGACTGAATTGTAGATGAAAGGCGGTAACATGGTTGTCCGATGCTGTGTCTGTGGTAGAGATTTTGTTGGTTTGAAACCAGAAGACGAGGATGAACTCTCTTTTTGTAGGGAATGCCCTACTTTGCTTCTGGTTGATTTCGAAAGACAAATGAACAATCTCCCAGCTTCTTCTCTCAACGAACTTCGAATTTTGAGGCAGGTTTCAGTGTTTCGGTTAATCGGCAAAGTGCCTGAAACCAAAAGTCTCAAACTTGAGAGTAAGGACTAAACCATTTACGCCTCCAACCGACTCACAAGTGTGAGTCGGTTATTCTTTTTAAAAATTAGCACTATAAGTTATACTGTTATATATGAGTGAAGCACTATATAGAAAATACAGACCAAGTAAATTTGCAGATGTTATCGGTCAAGACCACGTAGTCAAAGTTCTTGAAGCTGAAGCAAAGTCGGGGGAGATTTCTCACGCCTATCTTTTTTCTGGAACTAGAGGTACGGGAAAGACTTCTGTGGCTAGGATTTTTGCAGACGCCATAGGTACTTCTAAAAACGATATTTATGAAATAGATGCCGCTTCAAACACGAGTGTGGAGGACATCCGAGCTCTCAACGAATCTGTTTTTACTCTCCCTTTCGAATCAAAATACAAAGTTTATATCTTGGATGAAGTGCATATGCTTTCCAAGTCTGCATCAAACGCACTTCTCAAGACTCTGGAGGAGCCACCCTCTCACGTCGTCTTTATTTTAGCCACCACAGAGACTCACAAAATTCCAGAGACAGTTTTATCACGCTGTGAAGTTTATAATTTCAAAAAACCAAGTCAAGAAGTTTTAAAAAAAGTAGTCATAAATATTGCAAAAAAAGAGGGAAGTAAGATAGACGATGCCTCAGCAGAACTTGTGGCAATACTAGGAGACGGCTCCTTTCGAGACACACAAGGGATTGTCCAAAAGATTTTGGCTTATTCTAATGACAAAACCATAAGTGAAGAAGAAGTCCGTTTGGTTACTGGTGCTCCAGCTATTGAGCTTGTACATGGGATTGTAGAAGCTATTGCCAATAAAGATTTGAAGCTTGGACTTGATAGCGTAAAAAAAGCAGTTTCTCAAAACATAGATATGTCAGTTTTTCTTAAACTGGTTTTACACACAACACGCGCAGTTCTGCTCGTTCGTTTCGGGGCTGGCAATATTGTTAAGGACGATTTCTCACAAAAAGAATTTGAATTTGTGGGAAACCTTGCAAAACACGATGGAATTTTTTCCTCCCAAACCATGATAGAGCTTCTAACAGCTTATGAAAATACAACCGGAGCGTATATACCACAGTTGCCATTGGAACTTGCTCTAATAAAAATAATCGGAGAGAATAAGTAATATTTTATAAAAGAAAACGGTAACCTAGTGGTTACCGTACGAACGAATGAAAGGGCCAGTGTTTTGACGAGTAGGTTTCTGGCGAAAACTTTACTGTTTCTCCTTCTCGTACAGCTTCTCTTAAAACGGTACGACTAATCAGTTTACCTTTATGGTTGTAAAGATGTTCAACCGCTTTTGAACCACAGGTTATACGAACGCGCCCATCTGTTCCGATGATACGCATAGTTCCGCCACGTTTGTTATAGAAGGACATGCTACATCCTGAAACCGCATCTCCTTCTACAAAGTCCCAGCCGACTAGGAGGTCAATCCTAGCAAGCAAACGAGTTTTCAAACTAAGCATGGAAGTCTCCTTTTTGAACTCTCCAATCAAAGAGTATCACTCTTAATTTTCAGAGTAAAGCTAGAAGTTTAGATTTTTTACCAAGCCACCAACTAGAGGTAGCTCTTTTTTATTATTTTGTACTACGTTTATGATTCCGATAATAGAGAGGATTAGGGTTGCCAAATGTAAAATATTACCAAACATATAGAAAGAATACATCATATCAGTTAATAACCAACCAATAACTTCAATACCAAAAACTATAAGTCCTTGCTTTACATGGAATTTAACGAAATCATTATCCTTTCCTAAAAGGTATGAAATGATAACTAGGGGACCAAGATAGGCTAGTATTCCTAAAAGCATATTGTTACTGGATGCATTTTGGCTTGGTCTTGAACTATTTTGGTTTTGATTCTGATTATTTTGAGAGTCCATATTTTTATTTATTATGAATAATAACTAGGTTTATAATATCACGTTTAGAATATAGCTAAAAGTCTGAAAAAGTGTTATAAATATTTAAATTGGGGGGTCGTCTAACGGCAGGACAGGAGCCTTTGAAGCTTCTAATGAAGGTCCGATTCCTTCCCCCCCAGCCAACTTGAGCTAGCACGAGACGTGTATGTATCTCGAGTACTCATGGAATTATGGAGAAAGAAATATATCAACAGAAAATAAACTTCTTTACATACGAGCTAGAGAAAATCCAAGGTTTTTTGTCTGACTCCACAGGTCGCATAGGGGTATTATTAACCAGTGCGGGTCTTTTGTCCTTTCTGCCACAACTAGGAATTGACAATGATAGTTATCTCAATAATTTTTTAGTCTGGACACTCCCTTTTTTAATAGGATCTCTGGCTGCTTATTTCCCAGCTTCCCTCAGAGTTCAATCGATAGTAAAAGGACACCCCTTTGCATCATCTGGTTCTTCTATGGAACTTGAGATATTAAAAAACAGAGTTGGATATTTTGAACTTGTTTGGAGAAAAACTATAGAAAGATATGATGATACACTTGCTTGGAATAGCCGAGCAAACTCACTTGTTTATGCATATATGGTTTCCTTAATTACAAATTTTTATGTTTTTGCATTTTACGGTGAACCAAGCTTATGTGTTTCTACACTACTACTAGTAGCTTCTTGTATAGTAGCTATAACTTTATATGTTTTTCCAAAAATTAAATCAGAAAAAGGAAGGATGATTGGAAGTAGTTAGTAACATTTGTATGTTTTACAAGTTTCTAAACAAAATAATAGGAAATAAGATATCAAAACTTCATCCAATAGCTATGAAGTATTTAAATAATGATATGGAAAATAACCTAGGTGATTTCACCACCGAAAGATTAAAAGTGTTCAGAAACTACACTTTACTATATAAACATTTTGAAAATGATCAAAAACGATTGTATATGATAAATAGTAATTATTTGGAGTTTCTGAAAGTAATAATATTTTTATATCAAACAAGCCAGATCTCTGTTTCTGCTGGTATTCTAACTGCACCATCGGAAATTTATAGAACCATAAACACTGTGCAGAAGTCTTTTGAAGAAGCTACAAATTCCTTAAATCTTAAGTAGCTCGAGACCCGTCGATATGATATTCTGAAACTAGTTAAATCCGTTAATCTGGGCTTGACCCACCACGGTTCTAGCTCGAATCGGCTAGCCAGTTTGAGATAGTTTCGGACTCCGAGAAACCTATTTACTCATAGAAATTAAGAACCATATTAAATATTATGACAGTTGTACTCGGACAACATTTTATGGAGGGAGTTGCAGTTATTGCAGATTGTCGTGCCTCCTTATCTAAATCTGGTACAACTTTCCCTTGGAGAGACAACACACAAAAGGTATTTTTCCTCAACGCAGAAATTATTATTGGTTTTGCTGGGGATATAGAATTTGCAGGTTCAATGATTGCGTTCGTGTCCCATCACATGACTAACAAACCCAAGTTTGGACAACCACACATCTTTCTTAAAAAGTCGCTAAGTGTATTGAAATATGCTTACGAAAAGTTGTGTGAAAAAACTGGCAGGAAACCAGACATCGCCTTCGTTATCGCAAGTAACGATTTGTCACGTAAACAAAAAGTTGTAGACAAAGATGGTAAATTTACAGGGTATATAAATATCACTGATAAAATTGTATTTAAAAGCGCGTCGCCATATTTCACACCTGAATTAGCATCGATTAGTAAGCCTAATGTAATTATTGGTAGTGGTACGCCTGGTCTCAATGATATAGAGAAAGACCTGTTCAACTTACAGTTCAATGTAAATGGAGGTGATGTATCCTTTGGTGTAGTAATCAGCGATCACGCTCTTAGAGAGAATATAAAAAAGAAAGGAATCGATACTGTCGGCGGTCTATCTCAAATTGCAGTTATAGATGGTAAGGGACCAAGGTTTATTCCATACAAAGGGAAAAGAGAACCATTTAACGACGGGGATTTAGATGTTGAGATGACTATAAGAAATAATCGATTCGTACAACGAGATCTAATTACTGGAAAGGAGATTGAACTACTTTTCCCACCCGAGGTTGTCTCAATTGTAAATGAAGATGAAGAATTATTTGCGGATTTATAAACGAAATACTGCGCATTGATCGGCTGTAAACTATTCCGAAGAGAGTTGAAATGCTAGACTTAAAACAACTAAAATGAGCACCACAACAATTAATTTCATTACGCACCTAATTGGAGGTCCATCTGATTTTGCAGTAGGGTGGATAGTTATTCTTGTTTCTTCATTAATTACCATTACTATCGCAATGGTAAGTTTTCTTCAATGGATAATTAAAAAGTTAAACAAAAAGAACATTTATCTACAAAAAACACAACAACTTGCCATAGGAATGGATATAAGAAATTTTGAGAATATTCTTGGTAATCCAGCATTTATCAATAAACTAGATGATGAACTTAGTGGTTATAAAGAATTTCTATTTTCAAATCCTTATTTTTACACTCAGGCAATCATAAATTCAGAACAACAAGTAATTCTCTTCTCTATTACGACAAAAAGAGAGGATTTTAATCCCAAACTTGGTAATGGGAGTGATGGAGATACTGGTCCATCAGTAGTATTAGGAAAAACATCTTTTTCAGAAATTGGTAATGATCCACAGAAAATTTTCAAACATTATGATCATGGAGGTATCGGTTTCTACTCAGAAGTCTTTTATTTTGGAAGACCCGGTCATTATCTTAATTATGCTTTTACTCTGAATTTAAATGGAAAGCCTGCAGATTTGAATTATACATTAAGATCATTCTCGGATTTAGAGGAGGTGTTGGACAACCCCTCAGAGATAGAGAAATTTCGCTCCAACACGCGCATCAATACATTCACAGTAATTAGTGATATTGATATAGATAAAATTACTAATTTAATTTTAGGTCCAAGAACAGGACAAGTATGGAATTTAAATCATTAAAAAGCTATTCCGAAGAGGGTTAAAATGGTAAGATAAAATTAATCAGAAAAAGCTTATGGGGTCTCGTGGGGTAATATCCGAGACCGATGAGGCCAGCTGTGCACATAATTTTCAATGAAAAAGATAACTCTGCCTAACAGCTTTGGGTGAAAATAAATTGTGTTAATATTAAAAATATATAATTAAATAATTAAAATTATGGAAAATATAGATGAGGTAAAAGACCCAATAATCGCCCTAGAAAATCTCCGCCAAATTGAGGAATTGTCTAAAAAAACTTTGGAAGATGCAATGAAACCAATAGAGGAGGGAGGCGCGACAGAAAGTGTGATAGAGGATTTAAGGACGAGATATTATTTAGCAAAACAAGAAAGAGAAGATTTTGAAAAGAGTATAAAAGTTCAACCACCTCAATCTTAGGTTTTTTAAAAAGAAAACCGGCAACCCTAGAAAGGGCTACCGGCGATTGCGGTCTTGTACTTCTTCAAGTCCTTCCGCCCGAGTTGGCGGGAGGAAAGCTTGTAGATGGGTGAGCTGTACTTCAAGTCTTTGAAGTAAACAGGCGTGGTGCGCTCTCCTGTCAAAGGGTTACGGTTCCAGTACATCACATCATCGGGTTTGCGCTCCCCGAAAGTGTGGATGAACCACCCAGCCGGTTTTTTCTGGAGGACGACAAGTAGTCCAACGATCCGGAAATTCATCCAGCCTTTGCTGGTGAGTTCCGCTTCGCTTTCGAGTTCTGAGCCGAATTTTCTCAGCCGAATGAGAAAGCGTTGCTTGTCAGTGGTCTGATACCGTTCGTGTTCCTTGTAACACAGGACACCCGTCTTCGGATGGACATAGAAACCTCTCACTTCGAAACCCGAGCCGAAGCGAAAGTTGTAGACCTTGCCGTCTGCACCCAAGGTGCAACCGGTTTCGACCATTCGCTTCACTTCTCGGAGCAGGTTTCCGCCCTTGGTGGGGGAACGAACATCGAGCTCTTCCACCATCTCGGAATAGACAGTGTTCCAAAGCTTTCCTACTCGAGAGCGAAGAAAGCGACGCAAGGGCGCAAAGCGGTTGCCCGAGCACTTGCTGTCATACGGCTTCTTGTGTTTCCCATACTGCGACATAGCGAGTCGTCGCGGACCACCATCGTGGGTGTCCAACCCTTCGTTTTCAGCCATTGAGGCGATTTCCTTCCCGCCGATTTTCATGCGGGATGGACGGTTCGGCTTGTTGGAGTCTCCTCGTGCCAGGTCGGTGAAAACCTTGTGCATGTCCTGTCTCATTTACCCTCTTTTCAAATGAACGTCTAGCAGGCACTATATCACATAAATAATTTAAGTCAACTCTAATAAGAAGACATCAAACTTATTGATAAATATTTACAAAAATCCTGATATAATCAGCATATGTCAAAGTTTCTCAGTATAATTATTTTTCTTCTCAAAAATGTCACAGTTTTTCTGGGTAGTGGGATTTTAGTCTCTCTTGTTATTTTTCTAGTTTCAAAAAAGTCGCTTATGGAAGTAGTAGACAATGGAGAAGCGAGTATCGGGGTACTGGCTCTCATACCTGTTTTGATGGTCTATTTTATTTTGTTCGGAATAGTTGGAGGGGTTGTTGGAGTTATCGTCTACAACCTCATTAAGTTTTTCAAAAGAAGAAAAGCTCAAAAAGTGCTATAATACCTATATGAAAATATTAATACACTTATTGGTTTCAGCTTTAGCGATAGTTATCGCCACCTATCTTGTTCCAGGGACTACAGTAACACTTTTTAGTGCAATTGTTTTAGCTGTTGTTTTGGGAATAATAAATGTTTTCATCAAACCAGTAGTGAAAGTTATCGCACTGCCCTTAACCATAATAACTCTTGGCCTTTTCTCACTAGTAATAAACGCTCTGTTTATCATCCTCGCTTCAAAAATAGTTCCAGGGTTTAGTGTTGCAGGTTTTTGGACTGCTTTTTGGTTTTCAATCGTTTTATCTTTAATCAACGCATTCTTCCACTTATTCCGAGATAATGACTAAAGGGTATTTTGATATCAAGACAATCGCCTCGTTTGTAGTTTTGATTGTTTTAGGAGTTTCTATTTATTTGTATTCACATCAAGAAAAAGCGGAGAGTTTAAATACTATGACTACTTTGCCGATTGTTCCAGAAACAACCGAAGAAGAGCCGGCGATAGTGGTGGGACCAGACCTTCTTGGGAAAGCCTCGCTCTCTTACGCAGGTGGGACAGATGGTAGAAACAAAAACATTGAGCTTGGCGTCTCTCATATTGATGGAACGACTATTCTCCCAGGTGAGGAGTTTTCTTTTGCTCGTGCCATTGGTTCGGTTACTCTGGAGGATGGTTATAGTGAAGAGAGAGTTTTTCTAAATAACGAGGTCACTAAAGGTTTAGGAGGAGGTTTGTGCCAAGTATCAACCATACTATTTCAAAGTCTCATAAGTGCTGGACTACCTATAACCGAGAGACACAATCACACCTACACAGTGGTTTTGTATGACACTGGGCTAGACGCGACTTATGCGGACCCTGGACCAGACTTGAAGTTTGTAAATGACACAGCAAATCCTGTTACGATAAAAGGCAGGACGGAGAATTTAAAAGCAATATTTGAAATATATGGTGTTTCTGATGGCAGGATTGCAAGTACGACCGAAGCGGAGATAACTAATATAGTTGATATCTCTCCAACAAAATATATCGCGACAACAACTCGAGATAAAAGTGAGCCAGAATGCATAAACGCACCACAGATAGGGTACACAGCTGAGGTGAAATATAATGTCTTATATCTTACGGGAGAAAGAAAACAACAAGTATTCACTTCGACATACAAACCACTCCAAAAGATTTGCTATATTAATAGTGGTATTTGATTTTTGTGAATAATAATGTAAGTTTATAAATGGAGGTTCTTCATGGGAAAGATTGCAACGGTTGTTGGGATTGCCATCAAACGTGAGTCGAGAGCTTCGATGGAAGTTTTCCAATCACGATACATCTCGCTTCAAAATGGTCTCGAAGATGACCACAAGGGTCGTCGAACACTAATTAACACTGGTAGACGGCAGATCACAGTCATCTCATTGGAACAGTGGGATGAGGTGTGTGCTGAGCTCGGCATCGATCTTCCGTGGCATACTCGACGCGCAAACATCTGCGTGTCTGGCAGAGTGTTTGGTCCAAGTGATGTATTTGATAAGAACAGGATTCTCATTTTCAGCAATGACCCTATACTCGAAATCACAGGGGAAACAAAACCGTGTAGCCGAATGGACGAAATCCATCCTGGACTTCGAGACGCTCTCTCAAAGAACTGGCGTGGCGGGGTCACATGTCGTGTTGTGAACGGCGGTCCAATCCAAGTCGGGGACATAGTCAATTGTTAGTTGTTTGTGAAAGTCGTCCAGCATTCCGGACGGCTTTTTTATGCGAAATAAAATATCGGGCACAGTTGACTTTTAGGGTCTGAAAGTGTAATTTAATTTCCAGACCAAGGAGGTCAAATGGAGATAGGGGCAAGGGTTGAAAAGCAAGTCAAGCTTTATGTCGTGCGAGCCAGCGGAGAGGGGGAAGACGACCCTGATGACAAGTACTATGCAAAGGAAGAAGATGCCACTTTCGCTCTCGCCATTGATGGAGCAGATGAGGGCGATGTTCCAGAAGAAGTGACCGTCTATCAACTTTCTGATGGAACTTTCGTCAAAACTTCACAGGTGATCGAGCTCACTCCGCCTCCTAACGAGGAAGCTATTGATGGTTTGGTGGACGATTTGCCGCCAGTGGCCAAAGCCATTCTGCGGAGGATGGGAAGGCTACCCCGATCCTGACTGGAATTCAAGGGTGCGATGCAAAACCATCGCGCCTTTTCTTTTGCCTAGGGTTGACAGGTTTCTTTTATAAATTTTCATCGAAAATGGTACAATATATTCATGAGTAATCTTGAACAGAAGATTTATGACCTTGAGAATGAACTTCAACAACATGAAGTTAGAAAGTCCACAGAACGACTAGCTGAATTAATTTCAGATGACTTTCTGGAATTTGGAAGCGCCGGACTTTCATACACAAAAAAGGATGTGCTAACAAACTTGCCAACTGCTGGAGAAATAAAATTTAAGATGATGGATTTTAGAATTAATGTTCTAAGTGAAGGGATAGTTCAGTCTTTATTTAAAACAGAGAAAGTGAATCTAGAAAATGGAAAGACGTCTTACTCTTTACGCAGTTCAATATGGCGCAAGGAAGGTGATAAGTGGGTAATGATTTTTCACCAAGGCACTCCAGAAGCGAAATA
>CAYITW010000017.1:0-13118 GCA_964366395.1 uncultured Candidatus Saccharibacteria bacterium | reverse complement strand
CTCTAAACCTAAACTAATACCTAAGCCTGATGCATTTCTGCATCAGGCTTTTTTCTTGTATCGTTCAGAACTAGTTAAAATAATTTACGCATAGCACCATTGAGTGCCCAGCCTTGCCCACATTGTTGATTTACTATATCTTCTCTAACGTAATCTCAACTCCACACATTAATCTCGAAAGGAATGTTATGACAACAGTAAGTAATGCCTTGGAAAGCTATTTACTTCACAGTAAATACGAGAAAAACCTCAGCAATCTTACGATTAAGGCTTACAAGCAAGACCTTAATCAGTTCCAATACTTCACTGGTAGTAATTTAGATATTAAGGAATTAGATAAAGAGCTTATCAGAAAATTCTTGCAGTATCTGTTTCAACTGAAGCTGAAAGAGACAAGCATAAAAAGGAAATTAGCCTCTGTGAAAGTATTCTTGAGATATTTAGAATATGAAGATTTGATTCAAGTAAGCCCTTTCAGAAAATTAAACATTAGAATTAAAATTCCAAGAAAAACTCCAAAATTCTTAAGCCTACATGATGTGAAGATGCTATTCAAAGCATCAAAAACAAATTGTGCAGTATCTCATCTCTACATAGAAAACAAACCCTCGGAGTGTGAACTGGATAAAAAACAATTCGTCAATTTTCAGATGCTTGTTATAATTGAGCTTCTTTTTGCAACTGGCATTCGAGTAAGTGAGCTCTGTAATCTTGACGTCGATGATGTGGATATCAACAAAAAGGTGATCAGAGTGCTAGGTAAGGGATCTAAAGAAAGAATAATTCCTGTTACTCATCAGGAGACACTAAGAATACTGGAAACGTTCCTAAAGCTTAAGAGAAAACTCGATGTCGCTTTTACCCCATTATTAGCAAATAGGCTGCGCAAAAGAATGCAACCGCACTCCGTGAGACTATTGCTGTGTGATTTATCTAAAAACGCTGGGCTCACGACTAAGATTACTCCACATATGTTCCGGCATACACTTGCAACAATGCTTATCGAAAACGGAATAGACATCAGATTTGTTCAGAAACTACTTGGTCATAGCTCAATTCTTACCACACAGATATATACCCATCTTTCCACTTCAGCTCAACGCCATACCATAGCGAAGAAACATCCAAGAAACAATCTTAAGATGATTTCAATGTAGGATAACTAGAGGTTATCCTATGTAAATTTATGCTAATTTATGCTAATTAAAAGTATCTTCAATATTTTTGTTTGGTGCGGAATCAGTCTTGCTCTTTGCCTAGTCGGATTCATCATTAGTTATTTTTATCAAGGACCAATCATTGCAAGGGAATTATTTAATTCTTGGATATTCTACTTTGATGGCATTCTTGTAGGCGGAGTCGGTTATGGTTTAATGTGGTTCATCAAAAACTATGGAAGAAATCTTCTTGCTCAGATCAACGACTTGATTGCGATTTCAGAAGAAGACATGCCGAAGGTATTTGTGTATTCACGGCGAATGAATTCGCAGTTATGGAAAAATGTTGTTGGCATTCCATTAACTATAGTCGGTGGAATTATCATGTGGAATTGCGGTTATCCCCTTGAGGGGTTTGCAAAATACTACTTAGCAATAGGTTCGATATCAATTTATTATGTCGGTTCTTATTTGTTAACTTTTTTTATATTTTCACTGATGATGTTTAAATCTTTGGAGGATTCAGAAAAGAGGATAGAACTTACAAGAAATATCGTTCCCCTTGAGTTTAACAATCTTAATTATTTTTTTGTTATCACCTCCACGGTTGGGGTTGCAGGTATTTATTTGGGATTTAGAGGAACGCTAACTGCGAATTTTGTTTTGGATCCTGAAGGAATTATTACCAGAAAGCTTTTAATATTTCCTGTAATTCTTTTTTTACCTTTGACGCTATGTTACAGTTTTTACCCGAGATATGTTCTCAAAAAATTGTATGAGAACGATATCATTAAGAAAATAAAAGAGATAGAAGAGAAACGACAAAGGGTCGCAGATGAAAGGAATTCCTTAAAAGATAAAATTGAAATGGATAAAACGCTTTCAGAAATCAGAGAGAAGCTCATTATGGAACGTGATCAATTTCCTTTAATCAGTCTGAAGGACTCACCTAGCTTGCTAATCAGCATAATCATGGTTATCCAGTTCATTTCTCAGTACGATACAGCAATTAGCGATTTTTTTAAAACCTTTTCCAAATAAATCATATAATAGATTTGAGTAAGGGTTTTAAGACGAAGAACCTTTGGTTTTTCAGTAATTTAGACACAGTTCCCAATTGGAGTATATCCCTATGCGCCAATTCACCAAAAATAATATCGTTTACCAAATTATCCCCCAGGTCGTTCATTCCAACAACCAATTTTTTGAAATCATCAGAATTCCAATTTAGAATATCCTGAAATAAATGCAATTGAAATTTTCTATTGAATTGATTCATCGAACTAAAGTCTCTATCCAAGTCGGATTGAGTTAAAGTCTTGTTCTTCAAACAAGTCGAAATAAATTCTGACGTCTTCTTATATGAATATAGTATTTTCGTGAGACAGGTCGCAGTTGTACCGGGATTGAGTTGGCCAGCTTCACCAAAGAAATAAATATTATCCAAAGCTCTTTTTCTCAAAAATCCAACCGGAATAACCCCCCATAAAGCATGAGGATTTGACTGATGGTTAACAAAATATTGGCTATAACTAGATTCATTAACAATAAATTCGAATTCTTTTTGAATATTTGTGGAGGATTGAATACTTTTCTCCGGTGCAATCAAAATTGTGTACGCCTCACCAGTACTAAGGGGGAACACTTCTAAATATTTCGGTCTTGAATTAATCATGACATTACTTAACCCGATCGGAGTAATTTCTTTTCTTAGTTTTAATACCTTCCCATGCAGAATATAATAGCCGATGATATTGACGATACCCTTTGCATAAATAATCGGTGATGAGTATCCCATACAATCGATGACTATTGATGCAGAATATTCTAAAGAATTCGCTAATACTGTGATTCTATTGTTTGAATAATAGTAGCTGTAAAATTTGTGAGTATTTAAAATTGCTCCATTTCTTGCCTTAATTGTTTCGCTCAAATGAGAGATTAGGAGATTTGTATTCCATAAAGAATAGTCACCTGCGCAGTGGTAAGTTGTAAGATCGAAAGCTATAAAATCGAGCGTTGTTAAATGAGAATCGATACAAGATTTGAGTTCTTCATTGCCTAATATGCAATTTCGCTTAGTTAGCCAAAACTTGTTCGTGGGGATTTTTGTCTCTTTCTCTATAATTAAAACAGAATGATTCTTAGACAGCTCACTTCCAAGCAATAGTCCTGAAATCCCTCCGCCAAGTATGATTATGTCATAAAAAGCTTGTTTCAATATTGAGATAACCTCTAGTTATCCTTATTTAAATCTGAGAATTCGAAAAATTAAAATAACCTATAGAATTTACAAGAAAAACTCAAATAAACAATTACCTATTCTAAATAAGTAACAGTTACAATCAAACGCGAGCCACACTGTACAAAAATTACTTAATTCGTCCTTAAATGAGGATTTTTTCCTCGGTCAATGATGCATTTTTCTGTAGTTACACTCTATATCTAATCATCTGAAAATATCAGTCTTTAGTATCAGTTATCAGTTAATTTTGTATCATCTGCAAAGTACTCGTAATAACAAAGTAACGAAGGCGTAGCTGCAATCATCCAAATGAATAATTCTTCAATTGGGAATCTATATCCTTTGATGTCCACGAAGCCTATAAAGTCTCTTCCTGGAAATATCCACTGTCCAACTTCTAATGCTGTTAATTCAAAAGCCAATAATACGAAAAAGAAGAAAAATCCAATATCAACAAATCGAGACATAAATTCGGGATGGTAGTATAAAAACACAATAAGCGGAGCTATGACAAAAATAACCCCTACGAACAGATAATAATATGGTATCAAAAGCCAACTTTTTTTTGTAAAGAATGCAATCGTTACAAAAAAAATGAGGAGACTGAAAATATATAGTAAATACTTTATTCGTGTCGGTATTCTATTGCCGTGTTTGTGTCTATCGAAGAAATACTCGTACATCAATATGGTTAAAAACACCCACATTAAACCAAAAAAATATACTTCTACTGTTGCAATCCCAAAAAATTTAACCGGGAAAAGACTCTCAGGAACTTCCCATGCACCATTAACAGCCGCAAGATTATCTACAAACAGTGAGAGTGGAATCGAAAAAACAAAGGCAAACACGATACTCTTCTTCATTATTTTAGGATTCTTCAAAACTATATAAAGAGAAGGTACCCCAAAATATAGAAAGATTGAAATCAAAAGATTAGTCCTTAATACAAGTGTGGTTATGGTTGCGACAACTGGGAACAAAATCATCATCATCAGGTCTACTTTTTTCCCTTTCATATTTTTATACAGATTTATAACCCTCACGTTAAGAATAAGTGGTATGTACTACTATATCTTTGCAGACAATACAGTATTTGACAAGTTCAAATAGTAGACTTAATCAACGCGCGAGATCACATTGAAGAAGTTTTGATGAAGAAGAAAGTCTTCACTTTTCAGCGATGTATTTTTGTTGTACATTACGATAGAAAACCCCGGAAGTCTGGATAATTTTACTTGCTTTTTCTTGGCTTTTGCAATCATTTAGTCGACTGGTTCAGCAAGGATGAATATGTATGAGAGGTTTCTCATCGACCTTGAGCCTGTACCGCACAAACAATGACCGTTAACTAACGAAAAAGAAGACGAATACAAATACCGATCCGTCGACTCAGCCAAAGTCAATTTGGTTTTGATGTGGGGAGAAGCTTAAGAAGAAAACGTTCAAGACTGCTCTTACGATGCTGAATTAAGCTAGCAACCGATGTGCATGAGTTCAAAACCCAAAATCGAAAAGTCCAGCTAAAAGTGCTGGGCTTTTTATTATATCATTGCACCCCAAAAAAAGTTTTTGTATATAGGAGAGAACTACAAATGTGGGTTTTTATGAATACAGAATCTGATAAATACGAAATACTTGTCAAGAACCTTTTGTCTTCTCAACTTTTAGAAGGATGTCCAGCCACAAACTTTAAAGTTTTCCATGGAAAGAAATATATAGGAAAATCTGGGCAACAGTATGCAATTGACGTATCTGCGGAATTTAAGATTGCGCAAGTTAATTTCTTAGTTTTAGTCGAATGCAAATATTATTCAAGAAATGTTGACATCGGGGATGTTTTGAAATTCGCTGCAAGGATTGAAGACATCTCAGCGCATAAAGGCATACTTGTGTCGACCGTAGGATTCCAAAAAGGTGCAATCAAATTTGCAAAAGCCAATGGAATCGCATTAGTTAAGGCTTCGGACCTTGGCTGGGTTCCATATATTGGAGACCCTGTAATACCGTTACAAAATCTCATTACACAATTACAGAAATGCCTCCATTGGTTTCATGATAACTTAAAGTTGACTACCAAAAATATTGAATGGATCCCTGTCTTTGCGCAAATGGAACAACATTATCATGTAAAAGGGGAGTTTTGCTCACTACGAGGTCGGGTTCTCAAAGAAAAAGAAAGAATGAAATTTTACCCCATCAGCACAGAAAGTGATTGTTTGAATGCTGCTGATTTTGTCAAGCATGGTTATACTTTTGTTGGCGGAGAATCAGATTTAGTAGTAGATAATAATGGATTGTTTACTTTTTGTGTTGTTGAATTCGCTTTAATGAGCAATCCCTCAATTCTTTGAATACTGTGAATTCCCTTTATGCAACTACTTGACTTTGAGTTCAGGGTTTACTAATTCTCCGCATTCGTTTTTCATCATCATATTGAGGAGTGGTTATGTTCAAAGTATTTTGCTCTAGTCACCTAGGCTAATGGCAATAAGTCTTATTTCCTGCTCAGGCGCAGACGCTTCAATTCAATTTAAATTGATATAGTTTAGTTCTGGAGAGAAGATCAAAAAGAAAGCATTCAATGCTACTATCACTATGCTAAACTAGTTGGTGGAGTTCTTCGTATCGAGTGAGCACAAACGATTCCTCGTTGATACGGAGTCAGACCTCATAAAATCAACAAAGCCTGATGGATAAAAAACATCAGGCCTTTTCATTGAAAAAAAATCTACTCTGATTAGATAATCTGAGTGCGAACTATTTTTGGACTTTGTTATTTTCCGTTGGTTTCTCTCTGTGGAAGTTGAGCTTTAGATTCCGTCAAAACTTGTTCGGTGTATTGTACTTGATATGTCTCCCTCGCTATCTCAACAACTTTCATAATTGAGTAGTAGAGAAGAAATAGCATAACCACAAAAACCGTAGCCAGATCAAGATTATCGAACTCAGCAAAATACTGTTTATCGTTGAAGAATGTCTGAATAAACAAACCCTTAAGCAAGGTCAATGCAGTTGTTATAGATATTGCGTATGAAATGCCTCCAAGCAGACTGTCAGCAAATTCGCCAAACTGTTTCGTAATAATGGTATTACTCACAATCTCTTTCCTTTTCAATCGGAAGAAGTGGGTGATGAAAATTACCACGACAATTATCCAAATAAGAATGTAAGTAAATCTTGCTTCAAGAGTATACCGCATGACAGATTTTGCCACCTCCCCATAGAAATAAAATGCGACAGCACAAAACACAACAATTAGTCCTGAAATGGTCAAAGATCCTATGTCGTATTTGTTCCTACCTGGATGCATCAACTCTTATTGAATCGTTCAACTATGGCATCTTCCTCTTTGTCTGAACCGTTGCCAATAAGTCCACCAAGCAATCCTCCAATCAAAATTCCAAACGGACCCCCTAACGTCCCAACCGCACCACCAACAACAGCCCCCGTTGTGGTTCTATTACTATCCTTCTCTGCGTATACATTCTGTACATCGAAGACGTCTTCGCCCAAAGAAAAGCGGCTTCCTCCGATTCGAGCCTGAAGCTCGCTACGGCTAAAGGCAGTAAGGTTTAAATAGATCTTCTGACTATTTGAATTTATGGCATAAAGCTTCATGTTAGCGCTCTCACAATTGCGCTTATTATTTCATCCTCATTGTTCGAGTTCGTTCCCCAATCAATCACTTGAACCCCCACGGAACTCGACGTAACGCTGACTTTAGTTCTTGCTGACTCAGTTGCTTTGACAGTGATCTCAATTGCGTGTCCATAAGATAGCAAACCACCTTTTTTTTCTGCTTCGATTAACCCGTTGGAGTAATCTGCTGATTTGACCGGACATTCGAGTTGTCTTAGAGCTGTCAAACAAGCATCAAAAGCCCTTCTTTTGGAAGTTGAAAAGTATTTGCTCTTCATCTCTTGATCATTAATTAAAAGTAACATTGCCTGATGTGTCAATAACTACCAACAAAAAATAAAAACAAATCAGAACGATACCCTTAAGGAGCTTTTAAGATACAAGATAGCCCTATTATTTATCTGTTTCAGCAGTCTTACGAAGTATAAGAAAAGCTTCCTTTAGCGGTTGACCAATCGCGCTATCCGGTTCAGCCAGAACGAGACTCTGGTACAAATCAAGAAAGGCAGTTCTATATCGGTGGAAGAAGTGAAGAAAGTGCTGCACAAAACCGAGACAGTCTAAGACTGCAATTTCGACGCCTACCTTGTCATAAACTGCTCTAGCGAACTCCCTAACCTCCTCTTCGATAACATCTGTTGTAATGAAGATGTAGTTGTCCACCTTGTACTGAAGAGAAGCAATTTTCTTTATGGCATTTTCAATGTCAACCACTGAAACCCTTTTGTCTTTCATCTCATAGCAGGTGACAATTTTATCGTCATTCATAAGAGTGACCTCGACGTCCCCAATGGAACCAGTCTGACTATCGGCGGCATTGTGAGATTGAAGTTGCAGTACTGTCTCACCAATCCGATCTTTGACGGATAGGTAAGCAGCGGCGACAATCAACACGGGGAGTCTACTTGCGTTTTTACTTGCAAGATGCTGTTCAAGCAATGTAAGGATCTGCTCAGAAGACAAAGGAAGTGTGTCGTCAGAGTGCTTAAGTTCGCGCAGGAGTTGACTCATTCGTACTTCATTTTCGGACTTGACAATGAGTAAGAACCTCACTATTTCCTTCAAGACAGCCTCTGTATTGATCTTGCTGTCCTGTACGAGATCGAGTATTTCAAGAGTGTTGGTATAAACTTGTCGGGGCCTCCCCACGAGCACCAAATCGGTGGTGAGAGCACGGTCAATGTTTCTGAAGGCGGGAGTAAGAAACGCAGTTGTAGAGTTAGTGGGAAGTTTGTGTGTTATGACAAACGGCTCGACATAATGTTCATCAAGGGTCCGTCCTGAGTAGGTGCCTTCACCTCCGATTTCAGTATAAGGTTTTCTAATGTCTACTTTTGCGTCATCGAGCTTTCCAAGAAGACATGCTATTAAAAAGCGAATGGGAGCCTTGTTAGTGATGCAGCGACAGATAAATTCAATTTTCGATTGCACTTCCTTGTCGGTTACAAAAGACCGAGTGAGATCAGATCGGACGCCTCTATAGAGATCCTCAAGGAGCTTTGCTGGATCAGGCATTGAAAAGTGAGTAAGCTGTTTTTAGTTTTCGAACATCATAATTAACCCACAGTACTTCCTGTCGCTTGTCTTTGGTTGAGTGAATTGTTTTGAACGGGCTGAAATGTTTCCGCCATTTTGGGGCAGGATATAATTCGTCCATGAGATCACATTGGTAATTCGAAATGGCGGCGTTACCCTTTACCGAATTAAGAGCCTTGGCAAGCTCGCGGTGTACATCATCAGTCATTTCGTAACCATAAGCCTTTGTATCTCGCCTTGTTCCGTGCACATACGGCGGGTCGCAGTAGAAAAGCGTTTCCTTTGAATCATAGAGTCTAATAATATCGATAGCTGGTCTGTTTTCGATTTGAATCCGTATCAATCGATCAGATATGTAGATGAGATCTTCAATACCACCGAGCCACCGGCTGATCACGCCACTCATGCCATTTCTCGTCGTATTCTTACAGTTCGCCCAACGACCAACGGTCGCAGTCTGCGCTAAACCAGTTCTAACCTGCCTTGCTCGCACATAAAAGCGCCTTGCTCGTTCGAAGTCACTGAGACTAGGGTCCAACTTGCAGGCTTTCGCAAATTCCTCTCGCGAAAATGGGGTCAATCCGATTGCCTCAATGAGTTTGTCTTTTTCTTCGCGGAGCACTTTGAAAAAATTAACCACTTCACCATCGAGGTCGTTATAGGTTTCGACAGGCGATGGAAGACGGTTGATCAAGATTGCGGCCGATCCGGCAAAAGGTTCACAATAGTGATGGCAATCTGGGAGTAGTGGTAAAAGCCAATCGAGGTGCGAGTACTTGCCGCCATACCAGCCGAAAGCAATCAACTTTCTCGCGGTTTTGAGTCTCGAAATGGATGCGGGAATTTTTCTCCCGTTTTCAGCCACGGTTGTTCTCGCTGGAGTCTGTAGCTGGGCATTGTTCCTTCTTGGCATAGTGACCTATTGCATTATTATACTTCTTATTTCACATATATGCAAAGATTGCACTCAATCTTCCTATAGATGGTTTGTAATCAAAGCTTTGGGAAGAACTACGGACATCAAGAAACTGAACTTCATGCAAGGCACACATTTCTTCTTCAGGATTTTTCTGACCTGATTGAGGGAATCGACCTCAGGCTTTTCCTTCAAAGTACCGAGCCTTGTGTTTCGTAATCCGCTCAAACATTTCTATCGCGAGTAGTATGTATCAATCCAGGTTTTCTTCCGCCTCTCTCAGTTCCTCCTCAGTGAGATTGGGATAGAGATTCCTTATTGTTATTTTCTTTCTTGGTTCGGCCTTTGATATAGCAGAACCGTATCACAATCCTTTTGTTACGTGCTGTTCGTTGATTCCTTCGGCGTTTTTTTGTACATTGAAAAATGAAAAAATCAGGAAGATAATTCTCATGATGGCTACAAAAATTTCAAGAGGTTCAGAATGGCGAAAATGGGATTTGCATGTTCACACGCCATTTTCTGCCCTGGACCACAATCTAGGTGATGATTGGAATATCTATGTTGAAAAGCTTATTGATGCGGCAAAGACTCATCAAGTCGCTGCAATTATCACAGCTGACTACTTTACTATTGAAGGGTATAGAGAACTTCTTAAGTTCTATGATTCGAATACTCACAAACTCTCCGTCAACGGAAAGGATGTTGAACTTTGCATTATTCCAGGCGTAGAATTACGACTTAACATATTCAATAGTGATGATGAGTCTGTTAACCTGCACGTATTTTTTGATCCAGAATGTTCATGTGATTTTATTACTCAAAATTTTCTTGAAGAACTCAAAATAGACTATAGGGGTAGCAAAAGAATGCCCTTGAGACAACAAAACCTTCTTGTTATCGGAAAGAGTATCGCAGAGAACGTGGTGGTGAATCCTGGACACGATTTTACTGGAGTGAATGCGGTTACAAAGTCGACATACATCCGAAAGGCACTCAAGGCCGTAACACTGAGTTACGGGAATATCGATGATGCCCTCAAGGCTATTGACGAAATATTCGAGAAACAAAAACTCTCTCCCAAAACTCATCTTGTTGCAGTTGTGGGGAAAGGCCATGGCGGCATAAATTCACTTAAATGGTTTGAAGAGAATAAAGGCTTCTCTCGTGCAGGATTAATAAGGGAACATCTGACTCATAAAGCTGACATCATTTTCTCAAACAATCAAGATGACAGGCAATTCTATCTTGGTAAAACCCCTGAAACTCCTCCTGAAGAAATAGCAATGAGATTCAAAAGTCTTAAGCCTTGTGTATGGGGTTCAGATAGTCATTCAATCGAAAACTTGCTCCACCCATCTAATGGCAATACATTCGACTATACCTGGATCAAAGCCGAAACTACTTTCGAAGGACTCAAACAAATTACATATGAACAGGAATTGAGAGTAAGGGTCCAACAAGATAATCCTAGCGAGGAAGAAACATATGCAAAGATAGAAAAACTCTCATTAGATTTTCCAAATGATCTGAAAATTAAAGACAAGGAATCTAGCGAAGCATTAAACTTTTGCATTCAGGGGAAACACGAAATAAATTTCTCATCAAATCTCACGTGCGTCATTGGAGGTAGGGGATCGGGGAAGAGTTCTCTAATTCATCTCCTTTACAATCTCGTAACCGGGAGAGATCCTAACAGACTATCGATGGTGAATTCACCACTTTTCAGTTTACAGATGAATTCTAAGGATGAGCTTGGAAAGCTTAAGTTACTTACCAAATCAGATATCCCTGCAACCACAGAATTCTTTTTACAGAATGAAGTAGAAAAATCTGCAAAGGATATTAATGAGATGTCTAAACTCATTAAATCGCGCCTTTATGGGTTATCTACTATTGATGATACAGGCAAAGGATTGGAAGAGTTCGAGAAAGAATGGAAGGGTACAGTTGATGGAATAAACGAAGTAATTTCTGCATATGATGAAATAACACGGATTGATCAAGAAATCAGAGTAATCAATAAACAAAAGGAGACCCTAAAAAAACAGACTGACGTAATCAGCTCAAAAGAATACAAAGACATTCAGGCGAACATTAAAAAAATAGCAGACGAGATTAGCTCCTTTGATACTTACCAAAAAGAATATAGACAAATAACCGGTGAAATCTCAACGCTGGTGAAAAGCATGGGCAGAATAAATTGGGGCAAATATGAAGGACAATCTGTTCTTACATCTCTATCAGCGGAACTCACTCAAAAAGGTATTGAACTAAAGGAATCTTTCGATAAAGCAAGAAAAAAGCACGTTGAAGCTGACCATACGACGAAATTGAATGAACAGAAGTCTCAATTGAAAAAGTTTTTAAAAGAAAAGGGGCTTTCCCCAGAAAACATTGGCGAGGTAGCGAAAGCCACTCAACAGGTCGCTGATCTCGATGAACAAATCAAGGCATTAGGAAAAGAGAGGCTTCCTTTCCAAGAAACGTATGATCGCAAAGCTGAGATCTTTAATTTATATAGGGAAGCTTACACTGTTTTTCAAAAAGAATTTGAAACGGTGGCAACTAGGCTCCAGGACAATCTGGCCAATCTTAAATTTGATGATGAAAAGGCAAATATCTCATTTCAATTGAGAATTAATGATCAGTGGTTGAAAGATGCGACAGTAAACTTTGTTAAGAATAGTAATCCATCTCGAATGTCATTGAGAACTGATAATATCCAAAGTGTTTTATTTGGTAACGATAGAATTGGACTTGCAGACCTCGTTTCCGATAAAGCAAAAATTGTTGAAATTGTGAGCAGTTCTGAGGTTGCGGACGCACACACAAAAATCATGCAAGAATTAGTTAATGATCCCACGTTTGTTGAAAAAATGCATTTACAGATGCAAAAATATTTCTTTGATATAGATAATATCCAAGTTCAAACAAGGCTTGGCGGAAAATTTATTCAAAGCACGTCATTTGGTGAGAGATGTGGAATTGTAATAGCTATCGTACTAGTCGCTGGAACAAATCCAATAATAATTGACCAGCCTGAGGACAATCTAGATGGTAAGTACATCTCAAGAGTTCTCGTGCCGCTAATTCTAGATCAGAAAAAGAGACGTCAAATCATTCTGGTTACAAGAGATGCAAATATTGTCATTGGAGGCGATTCAGAACTCATTCTGATACTGGACAAAGAAGATACAGGAACCAAGTTATTACCAGCAACTATCGAGAATATGGCTATACGACCAAAATATGTTTGGATTCTTGATGGTGGAGAGATGGCCTTCCGGAAACGAGAAAAGAAGTATTCTATTCACATCTAGTTGCTTGAGCTAAAGACATTTCGTCTTTTTGTCGATTTCCTTACCTGTCTACCAGTTTTAACCTTACAATAAAAAATATTTGCCTCACGCGGCAAGCTTCGCTATCTTTTCACTTTCTTCTTCTTTTTTATACTAATCAGAAAAAGTCATCGTGTCGTCGGTGGCTTCGTTATCTTTCCTGATATAGACTGATAAATTGAGGCAGGGTTATTTAAGAAGTAGGTTCTAATAGCGTTCAGACTCCGGAGCCAAGAATTTTAGCCCAGTTAAGAGTTTTTTCTAGTTTCGTAATAAAATAA
>CAYITW010000016.1:0-13574 GCA_964366395.1 uncultured Candidatus Saccharibacteria bacterium | reverse complement strand
TCTAGATGAGTTTCCGGAGTTTGATAAAAAAGTTTTGGAAAGTTTAAGGCAACCTTTGGAAGACAGGGAAGTGACGGTCTCTCGAGCTAAGGGAAGTGTGAAATACCCAGCGCATTTTATTTTGATAGCCACCATGAACCCATGTCCGTGCGGAAACTATGGAGTAAAAGGTAAAGATTGTACTTGTAGTGCCCAAAATATAGATAGATACCGAAGAAAGTTGTCAGGACCTATTGTTGATCGTATAGATATTTGGGTAGAAGTCTCGAAAGTGGAGCATGAAAGACTTACTGACTCAAGGGATTTACACGAGAGAACAGAGAAAATAAAACCTCGTATTGAAAAAGCGCGCAAAATGCAAGAAAAAAGATACAAAGGCTTAAAAATAAAAACAAACGCTGAATTAACAACAAAAGATTTGGTTAAACAAATAAAACTTTCCGATAAAGTTAAAGAAATACTCAACACTTCAGCGAAGCAACTAGACCTTTCCGCTCGCTCTTATCACCGTATCATAAAACTGGCTCGCACAATCGCCGACATGGAAGGCGAAAAGGAAATTTCGGAAAAACACATCCTAGAAGCTTTGCAGTATAGACCAAAAAAACATCAAGGTTTATAAAAACGGAATCTTGTGTTTATGTTTGGTTTATATGCTGGCTAGAGATATAATGCTTCTATGAAAAGCATTGATACTTATGAGATCTCAACAGAAAAACTGCCACCCACTAACGAGAAAATAAAACTCTCAAATAAAGTTTTAGCAAGACTTGTATTGTGGGGATTGGTAACTTTCAATCCTTTTACATCAGCAGAATTAAGCGCACAGTCACTTGAACAAGAAAATTTGACTAAAGTGGAGGACACCCTAAAAACACCTGTGCTAACTGAAGCACAAAAAACTATTTTAATTGAAAAAAAACTAGAAAAGGCTGGACTTTTAGAAATAGAAAAAAGACACGAGCGACCTGTAATTGTACTTACAACCAGAGAAACCATTAACAACAACTACTCTGATGAAAGTGGCCAAATAAAAACTAGCTATAGTCATGCATCAGAATCAATAACTGTTAATTTAATAAAAAATGGGAAAATCGATATTGTGGATAGAAGTGGTACTTTTATAAAAGCAGTTTTAGATGAAGCAAGACTGGGTGAAAATGGACTAATTACTCCTGAAGCAGTAGTTAAGCTCGGTCATTGGAAATCCTCAGATTATTATGTTGTTTTATCTACAACACAAAAAGATAAAATGTTTGTTTATGAAAGCGAAATTATTGACATGAAAAGTGGAAACAGTGTCGTGGTATCTGTTGAAGCAACTGAGCAAACATCTGAACAAGCTCTAAGCGAATTAACACAAAAAACTGAAAAGGTTATTGAGGATAACTGGATAAATAACAAAAATGGAAAAGAAAAATAACTTACGAAAAAAAATTGCGACATCTAATATTGTGGAAAATCTAAAGGTTTTTTTGCTTATTAATATCTTCAAATTCAGTGATGAGCAAGTTGACTGGCTTAATGAGAACTTATAAACATCTTAAAAGGTGATTGATGGGTGTGGTATAATACAGGAAATGTTAGAAAAATATCTAAAAGAAATAGGTTTAAGTGAAAAGGAATCTTCTGTTTATATTTCTTTATTGTCTTTTGATAAAGCTTCGGTAGCAGATATATCTCAAAAAGCCCAGATAAAAAGACCAACGGCTTATGTAATCTTGGATTCTCTAGAGAAAAAAGGTTTGGTCAGTGAGACAACGATTGGCAAAAAAACATACTATATTGCAGAACCTCCAGAGAAACTTGATATGTTTGTTGAGAGACAAATCCATTTACTAGAAGAAAACAAAAAAAGTTTGGATATTATCATTCCTCAACTAAAAAATATACAAAGGGAAACAGGAGAAAAACCACTGGTTCAATCGTTTGAAGGGAAAGAGGGAATTTTGAGCTCAAATGCTGATATTTTTATTAATAAGTTTGGTGATGAACCAGCGTATACTATATATTCACGAGATTTAGTTAAAGATATATTTACTGAAAAGGAAGGGAGAATTTTAAAAGACCGCAGAAATTCCAAAAATATTAAAATAAAATCAGTTTACACTTCTAAAAATGAAACAAGACCTTCTGATGAAACGGCAGATAGGATAAAAATTGATGAAAATAAATACCCGATAACAAGTGATATTACTGTGTATGGCGACCAAATAAAGATTGCAATATTTGGTAAAAGAATATCCGGAATATCTATAAAAAACATTGAGTTGGCTGAAACTCTGAAAAGTTTAATAAAATATATTTTTGACCATAAATAAAAACCGTGGCAGGGAGAATTTCCCAGCCACGGTTGTTTGTTGCTCCAAGCAAGTATCTTTGCATGGAGCCGTCAGATTGGACAGTTGTTTTTGTATGCTGCTCTTAGCAGCGGGTCAACAAAGAAAAATCTGTCTTTCCGTTGTGCATTTTCTGGGTGCACAGCCCTCACAAATCATGCATTTCCTTTTCCTCCTACAGTACCCTCTACTAGGATCTTAGCTCGGGTGTTGCCTGGGGCACCAATTTCACCCCAGGCATCCCAAAACCTCCTAGTAGTCGTTCATGCTTCGCCTCCTAGTTAAAGGGTTAACGAATCTAGGGCTATTATACATCTATCAACCTGCTTGTCAAATCAAAATGACAAGTATTAAAAGTGAAATAAATTTTATGTCAATTTATATGTAATTTAGTCAGTCTTAATTATAAGGTACTATGTATATAATGGCTATATTTATAGCTATTTTTTAATTTAAAAAAAGAAAATGTCAAAAGTTCTTGACAAAAAATAGGGATTGGTATATACTGTCCCCAGATATCTTATAAACAGTTTTGACAAACATCTAACTTTTGCTTCCACCTAGGTGCCCGGATCGCACAAATTTAGTTGCGAGGGGCCCTAGGTGGGAGCGAAAGCTCTATGTTCATTGGGAGAGATTATGGAAATGTCGACAGGTTCGTCAGAACGTCGGGCTCTCGAAGCCAAAGCGACGCGACTTCTACAGAGTCGGGGCTTCACTTGGGCAGGCACTTCTGCAAAGAAGTTCTCCGCCGGGCAGGTTGCATTCGAGAAGCGTCTCATCTGTACTGTCCCACCAGGGTCAGGCAAGAGGCGGTAAAACTTCCGAACCGTGGGTCTAAGACAAAGGTAACCCACGCTAAAGGGTGTTAAGCTACCCCGTCCGTTGTGTAGGACAAAGTGCTGATGACCTAGTAGCCGATCAACGTGATCGGCCTCTATCAGAGATTTTAAAAAAAGATCTCAATTTATAATTTCTGATAGGGAAAAGTTTCCCTTTCCCAGTAGTAGAGCAAAGCTCACTACGGGACTACGGTTCTTTAATAAATTTTTCGAAGTAACCTACCCCTCTTTTAGAATCTTTTATTTTGCTAATTTTAAAAGATTCTAAAAGAGGGGTAGGTGCAGGCAGGTGCCATTTCCTCTTAATTGTACCTCTTCCATTGGGGTGAGAGAGGGAGCGCCGAGCTCAAGCGGTGCAGTTGTCCATGTGGAGCCTCATTAGGCTTGCGCGAGGGGACACCTCTCGTGACGCTGGGACGACCTCACTCAAATGAGAGCGCTTGGTTTGCAACCAAGAGTCTCTCAAACTGGGGTTGAGCCCCCAGACTGCCAACGTTTTTCCCCTAGAGCCGGTCTAAATTCAGGTGCATAGGCCAGTGCAGTGGTCAGAGGACCCTAAAAAATTGGACGGTGGACGTGCCGTCAACTAGATTTAAGACCGGTATTAGATCTAGACTGCACATGTTCTTTTAAATATTGCCTGAGATAATAAAATTTCTCAGGTTTCCTTAAAAGTAAATTTACGAAAGTTTATTTTTAAGGGAATAGAAATATTTCCTAGTACTTAAATACAAGCCTGTGCAGAGGCTAGAGTATGTGTCCTGGAGGGTGGCAACAGGAAACTGTTGTGAGTGGCTTAAAAGCCTACCCGGTGTTTGCCTAACTGACCAGACCAGCATCACGAAAGTGATGGTAGGCAAAGGACTCATCGAAAGATGAGTAACTAGTGTCGCTGTGCGAGTGGCTAAATAACTTCCGAAAGGGGTGGCCAACACTCGCTATGCCAAAGACCTAGACTGCACTCGTTCTTTTAAAACGTAATTCAGATTAACTGGTTGATGAGTGTGAAGGCACTATCAATTAACATCTGAATGAACAATGACTATAAGGAGGTGACTATGGAGAAGACAACGCGTCTCAAGGTTGACGGTTGGTCCAACTCTCGTTTCGCTCGAATTGAGGGAAACCTTGTCGGGTTTGAAGTGATGAGTCTGGATTGTGGATGTTCCACCTGTTTCGCTCGTTTGTCTGCGGTTGAAAACCGTATGCAAAAGAGTGGTCTCAAGTGGAGAATTGTCCCAACCCAAATTCCCGAAAGGGAGGGTGGACCCAGCCTTGTGCTTATGGTCGAGACCCCACAAATCCCAGAAAGGTTGGATGACTTTTTCGGTGATTTGCTTGGTCTCCAGATCAGAGAGGTAGCTTAAGCCCAACTGATCTGACTGATGAAAATCAGAACCGGAGGTGCGACAACACCTTGGCAACAGAAGTTGTTGATAGACCTTCCAACTATCATCACACCCGGTGTATCACATCCCGAGAGTATGTGATCAACCAACGCTGGAAAATATCCCAGCGTTTTTTCCTACTTTAAAGATGGAGTTTTTTTGGTTTTTGTAATACCATGAAACCAATCGATTGTTCTTTATTTTTTATTGGAAAGGAGAACTTGTGACAGCTGAGAAAATTATTTTGGTAATCGAGATGTACGAATTGAGACTGCGTAATGCATCTGTTCCTAAAGTCCGAATGGACCCAAAAAGAACATTTGCGTCTTTGCACACACGAGAAATGCTCTCACACGCTCACTACTTGTGTGAAGGCGTGAAAGAGCTCGCCAAGGACCCTGACAAACTGCGCAAAACAGGAAGTCATCTTACCGTCGTGCAAATGTGTTTGAGCTTTGCGGGTTGGTACACTCTCCAAGAACTGATGGACCACAATCGCTCCGAATAACTAATTAGCCGTCCCAACCAAAAATTGGTGACGGTTTTTTTATTACTTGACAAAAATTTATTCATAGTATATAATAATAGAGGATTAAACTAAGCAGAATAAACCAGAAATAGGTCTGGCTACCTTCTGCTTTTGCAGGAGGTGGTTATGACCACAACGAAAGGTGGGGCGCGATGCAAGTATTGTTGGTATCCGGCTGACGGGATTCTCGAGCACAATGAGCAGTGTCCCGTTCTCACTGGTACTCCCGAGGCAATGGCCGAGTGGAAAAGGGGGCACGAACACGGCTTCAACTACGACCATGAGGAATATGGTCGCATTGAGTTGTGGAACCAACACTACTCGCTAACCTACCGTATGGGTTACCGAGTTGGTGAAGCTGAGATAGACAAGCTCGTGCAAATTGCTTACGAGCGGTGCTACGGACTTGAACTCGATCCCGAAGACGACTAGACAAACGAGCGAGGACTTCGGTCCTCGCTTTTTTTAATAAAAAATTAAATCATGATAAAATAGTGAAAGAACTTGGAGGTGTATGTGGTAACCAATTATCAAATCAGGCAGCTCGCAAAACTTTTCGATAATCCAGAGGAAGCAGAAAAACTTGTAAGAGCTTCCCTGGTGAACGACGATATAGTAACTAACGGTGAAAAGATTTGTGACTTTCAAACCTTTTACCGAAATCACCTATCGGCTTGGGAAAAAAGGTTGAAACATAAAACTCCCCATAAACTGAACATTCTCAAGGGTAGTTTGTTTCTGGATCGACGAAGTGTTGGAGCGGGTGGGCGACGGGCTAGATCAAATGGACTTGAGTGGTCAGATAAGCAGAGAACTGAACCTGTTTGGGTGTACAGACCAAAGTCGCGTTAGTCACGCTCAACGAAAACTTTTCGTTGAGCGTTCTTTTTTTTATAAGATATTAAATTCTATATCTACGCTATAGCGTAGATTGAAAAATTAAAAAACTGGATGCAGTTCTAGGCGGACGAGGAAAACAATTTACTTAGATTTTTGTTCGAGTTCAAGGCGGAATGACAAAAGGCGAGGAGCCTTACAAATAGTAAGGTGACGAGCGTTTTGGAAATTCCAACGCAGAAATCGGACAAAAAGATAGTAAATTAAAAGGGGTTGCGGGCACCGCGGATCTCGAAGTGCACGTGTACGCCGGTTGACCTCCCCGTGCTTCCCATCTTACCTATAACCTGACCCTGTGTTACATTGTCACCCACACTTACCAAAACTTTACTCAAGTGAGCATACAAAGTCTGTGTACCATTGCTGTGTTTTACTACAATATATAGACCGTATCCACCGTTCCAACCAGAGCTTCTAGAAACAATAACTTGACCATCAGCTGATGCTAAAATATTTGCACCGTAAACAGAGGCGAGGTCCACACCGTTGTGTCCGTGAATACCTTGAGATTTAACTCCGCCAACAATAGGTCGCATATAAAATCCTGCGTAAGTCGGTTGGCTAGTTTTGCCTCCACCTGTATTTGGTCTACTAACAACGGCTGTTAATTCACCATCTGGTATAAAAATAATGTCTCCTATGGCTAGTTTTTCATCTTTAGCCATGTTGTTATATTGTAAAATTTCGTCTAGGTCTCCCTTATACTGTTTAGCAATACTAATAAGAGTATCGCCTGATTTAACTATATGTTGTACACCTGAAATCGGCAAAATAACTAGGGTCTGTCCGGGAGTTATAGTATTACTTTTCAAATTATTTGCCCACCTAATCGTGTTGACTGATACGTCAAACATTTTAGCTATGGCGGGCAGTGTGTCACCACTGCGAACAACATATATACTAATCTGATCTTCGCTTAAAGTTTTTGTTTCTATTGGAGCTTGGATTTCAGGAGAAAGGGATGTTCCGCCAACTATTACTATTTCATTTTTTGTTGAAGTTGCGCCTTGGTCTGGAGAAATAATTGCTTGTAATAGAGCCATATTTTGTGAGTTTGGCTCAATCTCTTCTGTTTCAGCACTAACTGATGAAAATAAACTTGATATGAATGAAAAAACTCCAGCCTCTGCTTTCAAAGGCACAAAAACTAGAGCCAGGATGACCGGACTAGTGACAAAAAAAGTGAGTATTTTCACCACATTTTGACCAGATCCCATCTGACGGCATTTACTAATAAATGACCGAGTAATGATTTTTAGACCTGACCTGAAATGAGGATCATGTAGTATCCCCCGAATAAGCTAAAAGTTAAACTATCTTCTGTATTACTGTGGAAAATACGGCTCTGTACAGCCGTATTCTTTTATATTCAACTCAGTACCATACAAGTATATATGTTGTACCTTTGAGGTCAATAGGAGTTATGAACATGATATAAACAGGCAAATATAGGCACAAGTCCATAAAGTCAGTAAAGTAAAACTTTAATGTTACAATCTTTAGATGCATTATCTTGACTCTCTTAATACTGAGCAGAAAAAAGCCGTTTTAGCGACCGAAGGGCCGATACTTATTGTAGCGGGAGCAGGTGCAGGTAAAACTAAAACCATAACTAATAGAATTTTACACCTAATATCTAAAGGGGTCCGACCAGAAAACATACTAGCTATCACCTTTACAAATAAGGCGGCTAAAGAAATGAGAGACAGGGTGATGAATCTTTTATCAAACCGTAGAAATGTACCCTTTATAAGTACTTTTCACTCCCTCGGAGTCAATATAATAAAAGAAAATGCCAAAATTTTAAAACTACCTAGACACTTCAACATTTTTGATAAAGCCGATTCAAAAAAGGCACTTAAAAACGCAATGGAAAGTCTTGGGATAGACCCGAAAGAGCATTTGGATAAAATAAACTCAATAATTTCCAAAGAAAAAGGTTGGGGCACCACGGTTTCTGATTATGTTAAAGGTGGTGCATACGATTTTACATCAGAATTAGTGAAAAAAAGTTGGTCAAAGTATGAGGAAATATTAAAAAAGGAACATGCCCTTGATTTTGATGATTTGTTACTTAAAACACTTGGCCTTTTACAAATTCCAGAAATATTAAAAAAGTATCAAAATCTTTTTCAATACATACACGTAGATGAATATCAAGATACAAATAAAGTTCAAAATGAAATTGTAGAACTTTTGGCAGAGAAGCATCAAAATATTTGTGTGGTGGGTGATACAGACCAGAACATCTACAGCTGGAGGGGAGCAGAGATAAAAAACATGCTACATTTTGAAAGAACTTACCCTGAAACACAAACTTTTTTTCTGGAGCAAAACTACCGCTCCACAAAAAATATACTAGCGGTAGCCAACGAGATAATAGAAAAAAATAATTTTCGCATTCCTAAAAAACTATTTACAGAAAAAGAAAGTGGTGAAAAAATATCACTTTTTGAAGGTAGAAGCGAGGTGGATGAGGCACATTTCATAGCTATGAAAGCTAAGGAATTTATTGAGAGTGGAGTTAAGTCTGATAACATTGCTGTTTTGTATAGAGCCAACTTTCAATCAAGAGTCTTGGAAGACGCTTTTTTAGCACATGGGGTGCCATACCAACTGCTAGGCACAAAATTTTTTGAAAGAAGAGAGGTAAAAGATGTTGTTAGTTTAATCAAAACTTCACTGAATTCGGAGAATCTTAGTGACTTAACAAGAATTATTAATATCCCTCCTAGAGGAATAGGGAAGGTAACGCTTGAAAAAATTCTAAGTGGAAAAGAAAATGAACTGACAGCTGGAACTAGGATAAAAATCGATACTTTTAGAAAAATGCTTTTGGATTTTAGAAAAGTTTTAAAAACAGAAAAGCCATCAAAATCTTTGAAATATATTATCGAAAAATCTGGTATAGAAAACTTATATAAAACTGGTTTAGAGGAAGATACCAACAGACTGGAAAATATTATGGAGCTGGTCACCCTTGCGACCAAATATGATGACAGTGAAGTTGAGAAGGGAATTGAAAATTTTCTGACAGATGTGGCACTAGCCTCGGATCAGGATGCTTTAAATCAAGAAAAAACGGGAGTAAAGCTTATGACAGTTCACTCTTCAAAAGGTTTGGAGTTTGATTATGTCTTTATTTCTGGTCTTGAAGCAGATTTATTCCCGCATAAATCCGCCTCATCGGCGGACTCACCGAGGAGGCGAGAAAATGAAGACGGTGAGGAAGAGAGAAGGTTGTTCTATGTGGCTATAACTCGTGCTGGTAAAAAGCTCTTGTTGACCCATGCAATAACCCGTACTATATTTGGGACAAGAGAAGTGAACTCGCGGTCGGAGTTTATAGATGATATACCAGAGAAATACTTAGAGACAGAATCATATTCTGAAACAAACAATAGACCCGTCTTTAGTATTGAATTTTAAAATAAAATAATGGTTAAAGCAAAAAAATCTCTCGGTCAACATTTTTTAAACTCTCCAACCGTAATTTCTGATATTGTAAAAGCTGGAAGTGTAATAAGTGAAGATTTGGTTCTAGAAATAGGACCAGGAATGGGGGTCTTAACTTCAGCATTACTCGGAACAGGGGCTAAAGTTATTGCAGTTGAAAAGGATGATAATTTGATTCCAGCACTACAAAGAAGGTTTGCTAGAGAAATTTATATTAAACAATTGAATTTAATCCATGCAGATATTTTGGATTTAGAGTTACCACATATAGCCACAAATACTTATAAAGTTGTTGCTAATATTCCTTACTACATTACTGGGCAAATAATTAGAATGTTTCTAGAATCGGATAAACAACCAACATCCATGACACTTCTTGTCCAAAAAGAAGTAGCTGAACGTATTGTAGCTAGAGATGGTAAAGAAAGTTTGCTTTCTCTTTCAGTAAAAGTTTTTGGTGATCCTAGAATTGTGAGGGTTGTTGGTAGAGGAGCTTTTGTACCACAACCAAATGTAGATTCCGCTGTTTTAAATATAGAAAATATATCGAGGCTTCGACTTAATTTAGTGAATGAAAAACTTTTTTTTAACCTTATTCATTTAGGTTTTGCTCATAAAAGAAAACAATTGTTGCCTAACTTATCTAGTTCGTACACAAAAAAATACCTTTTAGAAATGTTTGAAAAATGCTCCATCGAACTTAAAGCACGGGCTGAGGATTTACCCCTCGCGACTTGGGTTAAGCTTTGTAATACAATAAGCTGATGTTTGGAAAAATGATAGATGAAATAAAAAAACAACCAATGACAATAAGTCAGTGGTTGTTGGGTTTTAGTGGTATTTTATTTATTCGTTTTATTTTTGAATCACTTTCTAGTCCAACTCACACTGGCATAATTAATTCCGATCCATATACTTTAGTTCATTATGGTTTATTTTTCTTAACTACTGCATTAGGTTTAATTTGTATCGTTAGTTACTTCAACAAAGATTGGGTAGCAAATTTTAAAATTCTTCTATTTGGGTCAACAGTGTTGTGGATTGCGCCGATAATCGACCTTGTTCTAAGTAGCGGGCGTGGTTTTGAGATGACATATATTTACGACGTAAATAGTTTTTTTAGATTTTTTAATCCCCAGTTTATGGAGGGTGTGACGTACGGAATGAGAATTGAAATAATAATAATCCTTTGCGGTATTGGTTATTATGTATGGTCAAAAAGAAAAACTGTATTGAGTACTTTTCTGGTCGTACTTTTTTCATACTCCTTTATATTCTTGATTGGAAATTTACCCAATCTTATACATGGCCTGTCTCAAGGAAGTTTCAACACATCACCAGAAGAAGTCATGTCTTATTTGAATATTGTAATAAATAAATCTAATATTTTTTACAATACACTTCATGAAGGCGCTCTGTCAGTTACACCTTTGAGATTTTTGCAGTTAGGATTTAGCAAACTTCTTTCGCAAATATATTTTATTTTTTCTGTAATTCTTGGTCTATTGATTTTTTGGAAAATAGACCCAAAGAAGTTTTTTGTTGTCTTAAAAAATTCACGTCCAGAGCGTGTGAATTTTTATGTTGTTTGTTTGCTCTGTGGAGCAGGCTTTGCATATATAAATAACCTTGGAAGCCCGTTTGTTTGGGTGGATGTTTTAGGTATAGTTTGTTTGGTAATTTCTTGGATTGCTTTGTGGATGCATGCAGTGCATGTTAACGATGTTGTTGATGTAGATATAGATAAAATATCCAACATAAACAGACCACTTATAAAAAAAGATATGAATCCAGAAAATATGGGTGACGTGGGAAATCTTTGGTTGGTTGTGGCACTTTTGGGTTCATGGTCAGCTGGATACTATCCTTTTTTTATGTCTCTTGTATATATTGCTGCCTCACATATATATTCTTCACCACCCTTGCGCTTGAGAAGATTCCCTATTCTATCGTCATTTATTATTAGTATTGCTTGTTTAGCGACAATTTTAGCAGGTTTTTTCTTTGTTTCGACTGACAAGCAAATCCAAACTTTTCCAATACTTTTATCTATTGGAATAATTGTTATGGTCACTTTAGCTATAAATTTCAAAGATATAAAAGATATTGAGGGTGATAAAGTAAATGGAATTGTCACACTACCCATACTTTTTGGTGAAAATGGTATAAAAATAGTTGGTTTATGTTTGGCTTTAAGTATGTTTTTGGCTCCTATTTTCTTATCTTTTTATTCTTTGTATATTATCGCCCTACCTTGTGCGGTTGTGGGTTATAAATTGGCAACAAAGAAACCTTATAGAGAAAAACCCATCTTTATCCTTCGTTTTGTTTTTATTACATGTATTTCTATCTTTTATTTATTAACATACTGGCTTGGGCATATCTATAATCTAGTTTAGTATATGGTACAATATTGGGATGCCGAGTAATAAAATTTTTACTGCTCTGATACTCTGTTCCGCTGTTGTTGTGTCATCTTGGTTGATATTTAAAAAACCCTCCACTACTATCGTCGAGCCTGAAAGTTCTGTGTCTGTGAAAAACTATATCGATATAGAAGAAACAGGTAATGATGACTGGAAGAAACTTCTAACAAGCGTTGACCAAAGAAACAATCCGGTTACAAATTTAACAAAAACCTCAGAAGATACTTTTGACGAAACTACTTTGACGGCTCAGATGGCAAGAGATTTTATGTCTCAATATCTTTTACTTAAAAAAGGAGGTGGGGCTATAAGCAACGAACAACTAAATCAAATAGCTACAAACGTCTTGTCTATGCCAGCCTATACCAAACTGGCTGGAGCTGTATATATAAAATCAAATTTCAGAGTTACAAACAGTAACGACGCTGCAACAATGCTGAAGTATAAAAATGCTGTTAATTTGAGTCTTAAAAACCGCTCTTTGGAAGTAAAAGATGATCCTGTCGCCATTGTTATTAAAGCAGTAAGTTCTGATGACGAGAAGACTATGCTTAAACTTGACCCCGTTATCAAAGCAAACCGAGGGATAATTCAGGATTTTTTGGATATGACTGTTCCTAGTAATGCAGTTAATGTTCATTTAGCTCTAATCAACTCATTCAGTAAAGTATTAGCGAGTTTGGAAATGATAAGAGAGTTATTTAACGACCCTATTAAGGGACTGGTTGGCAGACTTCAATTTGATCAAAGTATTGCAGGTTTCCAAACAGCGTTAAAAAATATGAATGAGTTTCTAAAATAAAAATAATTTTGTATGCCCTTCTTAACTTACTTGAAAAATAGCAAGAAAGCAGTAAATAGCATCTTAATTACTGTTATTCTGTCCTTTACTCTGTCCTTCGCAGCACCACAGAGAGCATATGCTTGGGGAATAGTGTATGACCCTGTCAACTGGATAGAAAATGCCATAAGTGCTGTATCAGAGATTGCTGGAGAAACAAAAGAATATGGTTTAGATGCTATTGCTTGGGGAATTGTAAATAAAGTAATCAAGAAACTGGCTGCCCAGACAGTTAACTGGATTAACTCTGGTTTTAAGGGTAACCCAGGGTACGTGACTGATCCTGCTCAATTTTTCCTTAGCATAGGAGATGAAACGGCGTCCCGTTTTCTCTCTGACACATCCCTTAATCAACTTTGTACTCCATTCCAAGCACAGGTTAGGTTAGCTTTAGTTCAAAACTATTTAGCTGAATCAAGTAATGGGCCAGGGGGACAAAGTACTTCTTGTACATTAGACATACTGAAAAATAATTACGATCAGTTTACTCAAGATTTCAGTGTGGGAGGTTGGGATGGTTGGTTTGAAGTTACTCAAAACAGTCAGAACAATCCGTATGGAGTCTATCTGGATGCAAAGAATAAACTTACTGCAGAGATTGGTTTTCAACAAAACAAATATGTAAAACAGTTAGAGCAAGGTAAGGGCTTTCTGTCACAAGAAAGATGTAAGGCTGGTATGACAGTGACTGCTGCCAATCAGAGACAGTGGAGTGATGAGGATAACGCAGCCCAAGGTACGAACTTTGATGACTACGCCATCGGTGATTGTCGTGATGGTCAAACTGAAGTTGTCACTCCAGGTAGTGTCATAGAAAATCAGTTGGGTGAAGTTCTCGGTGGTGGTCTTGCAAAAC